>BNVZ01000084.1 GCA_025998475.1 Endomicrobiia bacterium
CAGAACTAGGAGCAAGCGCAAAAGTATGGAAGTTGGATGTAGACTTAAGTGGACAAGGCTATATGGGCAAAAGAAACGGTTTTGCAGGGGCATTGAAGATTAAATACACATTTGGACTTTAAGAAAAGAATGCGCATACCAAATAAGATTAGTTGGTTTATAGTATGCCAATAAATAAAAGCAGGGGAGCACACACACATGTCATTAAAACAAATTGATAAATCAAAAGATTCCGATGGAAAAACTATAAAAAAGAAGACTGCATCATCAAAAAAAACAAAAGATATTTCAGCTAAAAAGATTGTGAAAAGAACTGCGGGTTTGGTTGCTAAAAAAAAGGTTAAAACTAAATCTGCACCTAAAAAGACAGAGTCAAAATCTCAAACAAAAGTTGTTAAGACAAAGATGGTAAAAGCACGTTCTACTGGAAATAAAATTGTCAAAAAAATTGATTCTGAAGAAAAAAAGCATCGAGTAAAACGTATAGGAGAAAAGTCTGTTGTAAAAAAAGGAGAGCATAAAAAATTGATAGTGGCAAAAGATCAGGATAAAGTTACTGCTCAGCCTGTACATTTTTCTACGCATACTGCAGTTGAAAAACAACAGCCCAAAGAAGTTCCAGTTGTTTTGCCTACAAAGGCTGTTAAAGCGCAAATACCAAAGCAGCCTGAACATAAGTCTGTAGTGCATAAACAACAGTCTGCTGGAGATATAAAATATGAAGCGCAAAAACCCATTGTTAAAGCCGTGAAATCTAAACCCGAAACAAGTGAAAATAAACACAAAATCGTAATTCTTATAAATGAGTTGATAACAGTAAGAGAACTTGCCGAAAAAATGAATATTAGGGTTGGCAATGTGTTAAAGAAGCTTCTATCAATGGGAAGCCTTGCTACAATTAATCAGAGACTCGATACGGACACAGCTATCCTTTTAGCCAATGAATTTAATTATGATGCTAAAATGGAGTCGATTTATTCTGAAGAAAAAATAAGTTCTCCTGCACAAGAAGATCCTGCAAAATTAAAGCCTCGTTCATCTGTAGTTACTGTTATGGGACATGTAGACCATGGTAAAACGTCTCTTTTAGATTCAATAAGAAGCAGCAATGTGGCTGCCGGAGAACACGGCGGCATCACACAGCACATTGGAGCATATAAAGTTAGAACTGCAAGTGGTCATTATATAACGTTTTTAGATACTCCGGGTCATGAAGCATTTACGGCAATGCGTTCAAGAGGGACACAAGCTACAGACATAGTTGTTATTGTTGTTTCTGCAACTGATGGTGTAATGCCTCAAACTATTGAGGCTCTAAATCACGCAAGGGCTGCAAATGTGCCCATTGTTGTTGCGGTAAATAAAATAGATTTACCGGGCGCCGACCCTCAGAAAATAAGACAAGAATTAAGCAATTATGGTCTTGTTTGCGAAGAGTGGGGTGGCGATACAATAATGCTTGACATTTCCGCAAAACACAAACTCAATATTAATTCATTGCTTGAGATGATTTTGCTTAAAGCCGAAATGATGGAACTTAAGGCAAATCCTGATAAAAATGCTGAAGGTATAGTTATAGAGGCGAGGCTTGACCATCGTAAAGGTTCTGTCGCAACGCTTTTAGTGCAGAGCGGTACTTTGAAAGTCGGTGACAATTTGATTGTAGGTACTACATACGGAAAAGTAAGGGCAATAGCTGATGAGTATGGAAAAAAACTTAATTCCGCTGCTCCAAGCACTCCTGTAGAAGTTTTAGGTATTAACGAGCCTCCGCAAGCTGGTGATAAGTTTATTGTGGTTGACTATGAATCTCAAGCCAAAGAAATTGTTCAGTCCAGAAAAGAGAAAGCTAAAGAGATTGCATTAAAGCCTAGACATCATTTGTCTCTTGCCGATATAAGTATTGGGCAGACAAAAGACTTAAGAATAATATTGAAGGCTGACGTCCAAGGTTCTTTAGGAGCGCTAGGAGATGCTTTAGAAAGACTTTCAACTTCAGAAATAAGTTTAAAAATAATACATAGAGGCGCTGGAACAATTACGAAATCAGACGTTGCTTTAGCTATCGCTTCAGATGCCTTGGTAGTTGGTTTTAATTTGCGCCCGGATGCCACTGTTGCAAAACTTGCAGAAACCGAAGGGGTAAGTATAAACGTTTATAGAATTATTTATGATTTGATTGCTGACGTTAAAGCTGCTATGGAAGGATTGCTTGATCCTGATACGAAAGAAAAAATACTTGGAAAGGCTGTTGTAAAACAAGTGTTTAAACTTTCAACTTACGGAACTATTGCAGGATGCTCTGTTACTGATGGCAAGATACTAAGAGGTGCAAAGGTAAGACTTTTGAGAGACAATGTGATTGTTTTCGAAGGGAATGTCTCTTCGTTAAAGAGAATTAAAGACGATGTCAGAGAAGTTGAAAAGGGTTATGAATGTGGTATCGGTCTTGAAAGCTTTTCAGACATTAAACATGGCGATGTAATTGAAAACTTTACTACTGAAAAAGTTGCCAGAAAATTAGAGTAGCAATTAAATCAAAGAGCTTATCGCGAGTAAAACCTTTGATGGGTTTTTATAAGCAATAAATTTAAGGAGGAGGAGGGTAGTATGCCATTGTCATACAAGAGGTCTGTCAGAGTAGGAGAACTTATTCAGCACGCTGTCTCAGAAATCGTAAGAGAAATTAGAGGTTTGGATTCAAGTTTCGTCACGATTATGGGTGTAAAGCTTGCGGACGATCTTTTCAGCTGCAAAATTTATTATTCTGTTTTTGGTTTGTATGAAGACAAGGAAAAAATAGATGAAGTTTTAAAGAAAAATATAGGAGTAGTCAGACATCAATTGGCTTTGCGTTTAAATTTAAAACGTACTCCTACAATATCTTTTGTTTATGATGATATCAATGAAAACGCTTCAAAAGTGTTTAATATACTTAAAACTATAGAAGAAGAAAAGAAATAGTGTTGTTTTTACTTTGTTACGTACTTTTTTAGTTTGCAGTGGATTTTCCGTCTATCAACTCATAGTTGTAAAAGAAATGCAATAAACGCATGAAAACTTTTTTTTGATTTTTGATTATCGTTGACAATACTAAATAACAGTCTGTATAACAGTTCATGGAATTAAAATCAACCGTCTCAATAAACTTTTTTGTGCGTTTGTCGTGGTAAAAGAAACAATATGGAGAGCTTAGATTGAAGAGTGAAAAAATCAACATCAACTTGTTTGGATTGAAAAAAATTTCAGAAATCTCAAAAATTATCAAACAATCAAAAACATTTTTTATAGCTGGTCATGTAAAACCTGATGGCGACAGTCTTGGGTCTGCCTTAGCGCTCTCTTCTGTTTTAAAGCGTTTAGGTAAGAAAGCTTGTGTTTATGCTGATAAAGTTCCCGATTTTTTAAAGTTTCTCAAAGGCGCAGATAAAATAAAGAAATCGGCGAAAAAGACCGATAAGTTTGATTGTGCAATAATATTAGAGTCAATTAATTTTTCCAGAATGGGTGACATAATAACTCCGGATCAATCAAAAAAAATAATAAATATAGATCATCATTCATCTTATGAAAATTTTGGGACGGTAAATTATATTGTTCCGTCCTCGTCGTCAACATCTGAGCTTATATTAAATATTTTAGAGTATATGAAAATTAAACTTACAAAAAGTGAAGCAGAAAGTTTGTACACTGGTATATTAACGGATACAGGGCGTTTTCAACAGACAAATACCACTTGTAATTCACATATTGCGGCTGTGAAACTTATGAAATACGGTATAGATGTAAATAGTATTTATAAAAAAATTTACGAGGATACTTCTATACATGCGTTGAAACTGCAGGGTCTTGCTCTATGCAACATAAAAACAATTTTTAATAATAGGGTTTCTTATATTGTCTTAACAAAAGATATGTTTAAAAAAAGTGGTGCAAATGATGAAGATTCTGAGGGTATAGTAAGTTATACTTTGAAAATAACATGTGTAGAGGTTGGTTGTATTTTTAAAGAAATTGATAAAAAAACTACAAGGATCAGTTGCCGTTCTGCGAGAAATTTTGACTTGTTAGATGTGGTTGGGAGATTTGGCGGAGGTGGTCACAAAAATGCTGCTGGATGTACAATAAAGGAAAATATTGGTACTGCAATAAAAATGATTAGTAATGTTTTAAAAGAAAAATTTGATGACAAAAAAATATAATGATATTGCTGGCTTGCTGCTTTTAGACAAACCATTTGGAATCACTTCGTTTAAAGCCACTCATAAGATAAAAAGAGTGTTGAATGTTAAAAAGGCAGGACATTGTGGTACTCTGGATCCTGCTGCTACCGGTCTTTTGCTTGTTTTAACGGGCAAAGCTACTAAGCTGCAGGATAAACTTATGAAAAAAGATAAAATTTACACAAGTTCTTTTCTTATAGGAACTGTTACAGATAGTGATGATTTAGGAGGTAGTATAATTTCAAAGAATAGTACAGTGGATATAAACATTGATAGAATAAAAAAAGTAGCTAAAACATTTGAGGGCGAAATTTTACAAATCCCTCCCATGTATTCCGCTTTAAAATGTAATGGTAAAAAACTTTGCGAACTTGCAAGACAGGGAATTGAAGTTGAAAGAAAACCAAGAAAAGTTACAATAAAAAATTTTGATGTGTTTTCTTATTGTGAAAATGTCGCAAAAGTGTGTATATTTTGTTCAAGTGGTACTTACATCAGGACATTGGCTCATGATTTAGGAAGTGTTTTAGATTGTGGAGCTACCGTGAAAACTTTGAGAAGAGAAAAAATAGATGTTTTTGATGTTAAAGACGCTTTAAATTTTGAAGATTCAGACGATGTTAGTCAAATAATGAAAAAGTTAATACCTTACGATAAATTATTAGAATTGATAAATTAGCGGATGCAAAATGACTACAAAATCGGTAGTAACCATCGGGACTTTTGATGGATTGCATAAAGGACATAGGCTTCTTATAAGCAATACTGTATCCGCAGCAAAGAAAAACAATTTTAAAAGCATAGTAATTGTACTTAAGAAGCCTGTAAGAAAAGTTAGTGGACTACTTATGACGTTTGAAGAAAAATTAGATGAAATAAAAATCCTTGGCGTAGATGAAATTTTCGTAATAGAAGTTCCTTCAGAAGTTCTGTTGTGTACTCCCGAAGAGTTTTTTGACAATTTTTTATGTGGTACTCTTAATGTTTCGGAAATAATATGTGGGTTTGATTTTGCTTTTGGGAAAAATAGGGAGGGTGATATCAAGTGGCTTGAGAGAAAGGCAAAGAATAATAATGTAAAAATGAATATTATTAAGCCTTTAAAATATGCTTCAAAGAAAATTTCGTCGTCATATATAAGAACATTGGTTGAAGAAGGTGATGTGAAAAATGTGGAGAAATTATTAGGTAGAAATTATTCTTTTATAGGAATGCCATTTAGAGAAAAAGGTATTGGTAAGAAACTTGGTTTTCCGACGGTTAATCTACTGGTGGATAGCGATAAGATTCTTCCTAAAGGGGTTTTCTTGAGTCTTATATCACAAGGTGAACAAATATATCCTTCAATTACAAATATAGGTATACGCGTTACTTTTAACAGAGGAAATGGCATTGTTCCTGAAACGCATATTTTAGATTTTAAAGGTGTATGGAAAAAGTCGCAAACTAAAGTTGTAATATTAAAAAAAATAAGATCCGAAAAAAAATTTGCAAACGTTGAGTGTCTTAAAGTCCAACTTTCTAAAGATGTTTTGACTGCTTTGCGATTTTTTGGCAAAAAGAAGATGAAATGAAAGATATTATTCTTGTAAACGGGATAAGTATCAGATTATATCTTGCTACTTTTGTGGTTTTTAAAACAATTAATTGTTAAACTATTGCCCCGCAAGCAAGCTTGCGGGGAACCGCTTAAAGTAGTACAATTAGGCTATGGAAACGCTCGAAAAAGCAGACAGCATAGTGCATATAAGATACACTATCATTTTGTGTAACGCCTAAAAGCATAAGAAAAGCTATATTTGGTAATATT
>BNVZ01000085.1 GCA_025998475.1 Endomicrobiia bacterium
ATCTTCTTTTACCTCTACTTTCTTAGTTAAAACTTTACTTACACCTGATGTTCCAGCAACTGATGCGAGACTATGCTGAATACCACGCTGAAGATCATTATCTTTGTCATCATCATCAATATCACCACTTCCTTCTATCGTTTCTTGGGTGTCACAACCAGAGCATCTCTGCTGTAGTTGTGTATACAATGATGATGAAAATGTCGATGATGAGTATAAACGACTAGCTTCCTCCAAACTACTAAGTTCAGCCGCTTTTTCAGCAATGTCATTACTTAAATCGCTATATGTTGATGATGGTGATGAAGAGTGTAAATTCTTAAATTCCTCCAACTTCCTAAGTTCAGCCCGTTTATTCTCAATATCCTTACATAAAGAGCTATATAGTGAAGGTGATGATGAAGATGATGACGATGACGAAGAAGATGATGACGAAGATGATGAAGAAGAAGACGATGGACAAGACGGTAATAATAAAGGATATGAAGAAGAATACGATGAGGAAGAAGAAGATGACGATGATGTTGATGGAGACGAAGGAGAATATGATGAAGATAAATATAATCCGGTCTTAACTCCATCTTTTTTTCGGTTTTCTCTCTCTTTTTCCCGTCCTTCTCGCTCTTCCTTCTCTTTTTTCCGCTCTTCTGGTTCTTCCTGTTCCAGTGCTTCCTGTGCTTCCCGCTCCTTTTCCTGTTCTTCCAGCTCTTCCTGTTCTCTTCCCGCTGCCTCAGATTCTTCTTTCTTATTTGGTTCTTCTTTTCCTTTTTCATTTCCTTCAGCTGCTCCACCATTTACATCTCTTCCAGCAGCTTCAGCATTTTCATCTCTTCCAGCTGCTCCACCATTTACATTTCCTTCAACTGCTCCAGCATTTTCACCTTCTACCGCTGCTCCAGCATTTCCACTTTCTTCAACCGTTCCAGCATTTGCATTTCCTTGCTGTCCATCTCCAGCATTTGCATTTTCTTCAACCGTTCCAGCATTTGCATTTTCTTGCTGTCCAGCTCCAGCATTTCCACTTTCTTCAACCGTTCCAGCATTTGCATTTCCTTCAAGCATGGCCATAGCATTAACAGCAGGACTTACTACCATCCCAAACACTATTATTGCTGTCATTACTTTTTTCACTATCTTTGCTAGTCTCGTTTTTAGCATTATCGTTAATATGTCTTCCATTTTTCCTTTTCTTTTTATTGTTTCCATTATTCTGCTTCTCCTTTTGGTAAATTAATTACCACTTTATTTTTGTTTTTTGCCTTTTTTTACCTGCTTGTATGTCAAACCTTCTATGTACAACCCCCCCCTTTTTTTTAATTCTCAGTTAACCTATACTCCACACTCTTTTTTTTGTTGTTACCACTGTTGTAATTTCTCTTTTGTCTCTAGCTATTTCTCTTTTTTCTTACTTTCTTTGTTCCTTCCCTTCTTCTTTTCTTGCCTGTTTCCTTAAAATCTTTCTCTTGGAAACTAACCTTCAAAGGCCTAAGAACAAAACCAAAACTATCTGCAAAATAATTATTCTTTGTTTTTATAGTATTAAAATTATTTATTCTTGATTATTTTTAAGGTAATATAAACTTGGTTGGTAAACTTCCATGTTTGTATGCCCTTAGCTTGGTCAACTACCGTCTCTACGGCTACTATAACATTAGGTCTTTTGCTTTTTTTTTTGAGTCTCTTGTGGTTTTCTTTTCGAGTTATGTAATCATATTAAAACTTCATTTGTCAAGCCTTTGTGGGATCTCACAATAATACTAGACTTGGCTTTTGTCAAACAAAGACAAACGGATTCTACATTATGAAACCATACTTGTCAAGCCTTTGTGGGATTTCGCAATTGGAGTTTTGGCAAATGGCAAGACTACAATTGTTAATGCAGCCACCGAACCTGAGATAGAAGATTTGGCAAATGTTTTAAATAAAATGGGCGCTAAAATTACAGGTGCGGGGACAAAAAAATTGTAATAGAAGGTGTATATAAACTGTACGGTTTTACTCATGAAGTAATTCCTGACAGAATTGAAGCTGCCACGTATATGATTGCTGCAGCAATCACAAAGGGGGGACATTACTCTTAAAAAAGTTGTTCCGAAGCATTTAAAAGCAGTCAGTGATAAATTAAAGCAATGCGGTTTATGTGTCTAAGAAACAGAAAATACAATTTCTGCAAAATGGATAAAAAACTTAAAGCCGCATGATATGGAAACGGAAGTTTATCCCGGATTTCCAACTGACGTTCAGGCTCAATGGATGGTATTGATGTGTCTTTTGAATGGAAATGCCCGTATAGAAGAAAATATTTTTGAGAACAGGTTTATGCATGTATCCGAGTTGCAAAGATTTGGAGCCGATATAACAATAGACGGCAAAGTTGTAAATATAAAAGGTGTCGAAAAGTTTTCAGGGGCGCCTGTTATGGTGTCGGACTTAAGAGCGGGCGCAGCGCTTATTCTGGCAGGACTTGTCGCTGAAGGAAAAACGGTTGTTTCAAGAATATATCATTTAGACAGAGAATACGATATGATTGAAAAAAAGTTTAAAAAAATAGGAGCTGATATAAGAAGAATCCATAACAGATGATGTAGAAATAAAATGCATACAAGTAACACAATGTAGATAATGGACAATTTACGAACAGTTTGGAAAAGATCTATACCTCAAACATCAGACTATGCCAGCCAAACCTTTTTTGTAAAAAAGAGGAATTATTACAAAAGACCAATGCCGCTTTGAGAATTACCCCACAAAGAAGACCAATGTTCCATGCTCATCCACATGCGGCTGCGGCCTTGACTCGAACTACCCGAGCTTGGATGACTACCCGATTGATGATCAGATAAGCTTGCAAGCTACTGACCCCATTTTCCCACTACGACGTACTGACTGTTTGATGAGAACGATGACCCACTTGATCACCTGACGATGATGAACTAGATAAAGATGTGCCTGTGTCTGCACATATGAACCACCTGTGCTTGTCCCATGCTGTTGCGGTAGCATTGGCTGCGGGCTACCATGTGCTTGCGTCGACAGATGACCATCGCCCAAGTTTACTTACTACATTTTTTGTTGTTTGACTTAGATGATGCTGTACAGCCCAGCATTTGCGACGCGGATGATACTTGAGGTGGTGCTTGCTGTATATTATCTTCATCATTGTCTTCTTTCTCATCATTTTCACTGTCCTGCACTTGAGGCTGCGGCCTTGGAGGACTATCATCAAAAAATGTTCCAAACTCATCAGAACTCATCCACCGTTCCAAAAGCACGGCGACCGGAGGGACGTTCTGACGACGATAGACCGCAGCTGCACTCCGACCGGGAGGTCGTTCATAAGAACGTGCTTCACCGGCCAGCCTCAGCAGCTGCGACGGCAACACGGGTGACTGATGACTACGCCATCCTGGGAGGTTCGCATCCACTCTCGCTGGCGCCACACTATGATGAGACACTCTTGCTGCGGTCAATGTATGATGATACACTCTTGCTGCGGTCAATGACTGAGGGAGATGACTAGGTCTTGGGTTCACAGGCGGTGGCGGTGGCGGTGGTAGATGATCCATCGCCACATGCTGATCACTCTGTATTAGCATTGGCTTATTCCCTATATTACCATCACCCGCACCACTTACACTATTGTTTGCACCTGTGTCAACACTTGAGCTTGAACTTGAGCTACTCGAGCTTGAACTCGAACTCGAGCATGGACTACTCGATGTTGTTGATGACGATGATGATGGTGATGAGGAGCTTGATGAACTATATGTTGGTGATGATGATGTTGATGATGATGGTGATGAGGAGCTTGATGAACTATATGTTGGTGATGATGATGTTGATGATGATGGTGATGAAGAGCTTGATGAACTATATGTTGGTGACGATGATGATGTTGATGACGGTGATGAAGAGCTTGATGAACTATATGTTGGTGATGATGTTGATGACGGTGTTGGTTGTTGGTGTTGCTGCTGGTGCTGTCGATGTAGTTGTTTGTTGTTGTCATTGTTGGTGTCTTTGTTGTCAGTGGAGTTGGTAGTTGGTGTAATTTTTAGGTTTTCTCTTTCTTCTATTTCTCTTATTTTCTTTGGAGTAGCAGTCCTTCTGTTTACAAGGCTCGCGTTCTTTTTATCGCATGAGCTTAAAGCAAGACTAAATGCAACAAATACGCTTAATATTGCTTTTAGTTTCATCGTTATACTCCTTTTTTTGCCTGTAGCTTTTATTTTTTTCACAATGTCTCCTTTGACATAGGTACATCGTCTTTATAAATTTTTTTTTGATGTTTTTGTCTTTTGCGTTATTTTTATATTCATACATGATACATGGCGTTGTTGTAACACAATGTGATTTTGTGATAGGTGGATTTTTGTAAAAACTTCTTCCTATCAAGAAAACGGCAAGTCTATGGAATAGATCTTTTGGGTGTCTCTAACCTCCTGTACATATTTCTACACATATCCTTTGTCTGCATACGCCTCTTATTTTATTTGTAGATATATAGCCTTAAGTGGCTTTTCAAATATTGTCTAATCTACATACTTGTTTAGTCTTTCCAGTCCGTCCCTATTTTGCTTAACTTATTTGATTTATCGCTCTCTTTAAAAAAAATGCTCTTTGCTTTCATTTTCCATCTGTCGATAAAAGTTATCTTTACCTTTGAAAAAATTATATCTTTTTTTATCGAAAAAAGATATCTTTTGTTTTATTCTTTTTTTGATAAATTTTAGAAGGTTTTTAAGAGATCCAATGCTAATTTATATCTTCTTTCAAGGTCTTTTCCTCCACTTTTTTTTGGTGGATTGATCATTTTAAATTCCTGCTACTTTATTCTTTAAACTGTTTTTTTAATTCGTCAACTTTATTTAGTCCTTCCCAAGTAAAATCTTTTTCTTCCCTTCCGAAATGCCCATAAGCTGCTGTCTTGGCAAAAATAGGCCTTCTAAGTCCTAGGTAATTACTTATACCTTCAGAAGTAAGAGGGAATATTTTTTTCACAACAGGTTCCAACAACGACCCTGAAATCTTGCCTGAATGATGAGTGTCTACCATTACGGATACAGGATCTATAACGCCAATTGCATAAGCAAGTTGAACAGTACATTTATCTGCAAAACCAGCTGCGACTATATTTTTTGCAATATGCCTTGCCATGTAACATGCGCTTCTGTCAACTTTTGTAGAATCCTTGCCGGAGAAAGCTCCTCCGCCATGTGCCGCCATGCCACCATAAGTATCAACTATTATTTTTCTTCCGGTAAGACCCGTATCTGCTGCAGGTCCTCCAAATAAAAATTTTCCTGTAGGATTTATATATATCTTTGTACTTTTATCAACTAACTCGCCCAAAACAGGATTAATAATAGTGTCAACAATTTCTTCTTTTGACTCCTCTGTTATGTGATTTCCAGTTTTATCTAAAATAGCTTCCGTGTGCTGCGTTGACAAAACAACAGCATCTATTCTTATAGGCTTCCAATCAACATATTCAACGGTAATTTGAGTTTTACCATCAGGTCCCAAATACGGCAAAATACCTTGTTTCCTTACATATGCAAGCCTCATAGCAAGTTTGTGAGCTAAAATAAGTGGTAAAGGCATAAACTCAGATGTCTCTTTACATGCAAAACCTATCATCAATCCTTGATCCCCGGCTCCGCCCGTATCAACACCCATAGAAATATCAGGAGACTGTGTATTTATAGTATCCATAATAGCGCACGTGTTATAATCAAAACCAAATGAGGAGCTATTGTATCCTATCTCCTTTATGGCTTCTTTTATAATTTCCCTAGTATTAATTTTTGCCCTAGTGGTAATTTCTCCACCAACAATAATTAAACCTTTAGATATAAAGGTTAAGGATGATGCGAAAATGGTGTCTGATGAAGCTATACAAGAGGAAAAAGCTAAGGCTAAGGCTATAGTTAAGGATCATCTACCACCGCCACCGCCTGTGTACCCAATACCTCGTCATCACTTCAGT
>BNVZ01000086.1 GCA_025998475.1 Endomicrobiia bacterium
CGAAGAGGAGGAAGATGATAGGGGTGGTGGTGGGGCTGAGGCTGGTAGTGGGGCTGGTGAGACTGGGACTGGTAGTGGGGCTGATAGTGGTGATGTGTCGTCGTTGCTTGTTGGGTCTGGTGCTGATTCTGATGAGGCACTCGATGTGCTATCTGCAGATGAAGATGATGACGATGAGCTTGACGAGCTACTTGACGAAGAGGAGGAAGATGATGAGGCTGAGGCTGAGGATTGGGCTGAGGGTTGTTGTTCGCCGTTGTTGTTGCTTTGGTCTTGGACTACTCCCTTTTCTTTGCTAAGCTTATACTTTTTGTCTGGCTTCACGTCAAATCCTTGTTCTTGTTTTAGACTATTGCGACTGCGTATCAATATATATCGTCCTTTGTTTATTACTCCCTTAGAACATACGGTTATGCTGGTTTCTGAGAGTTTTAGGGGGCAGGGGGCGGTGGGCTTATACTTGCTTAAGTCCCAACTGCGACCGCCACCATTTGCTATCAAAATTGGCTTGTCGGGTTCTAAATTTGGCGACAAGTCAAATTTATAATTTTGAAAACTATTTATTCCTTCTACTGTAATTGTATCTGTTTCTTTAACAACTAATGTGTTGCCTGATACATCGCATTCAATTTTAGGATTATAACAAATGCCTCCGCACAGTATTGTTCCGCGCAGTACTGTGGTGTTAAATTCTGAAACATCTGGGTCTGATGGTGCGCCGTCGTTGCCTGCTGAGACTAGTGGTGATTCTGATGAGGCACTCGATGTGCTATCTGCAGATGAAGATGATGACGATGAGCTTGACGAGCTACTTGACGAAGAGGAGGAAGATGCTGGGGCTGGGGCTGAGACTAATACTGATGCTGGTGAGACACTCGATGAAGTAGTCCCAGTCCAAGTGATAAACGTCGGGGCCACTGTGATAGTTACTGTATTACCAGTGGCATAGACTTTCTTCTTGTCACCGTTATCGCCATGAATAACACCGCCAAAAACAGCTCCTTCAATCCTTCCGCCATTAATTGTAACTTTATTATCTTTTGCGTCTCCGTCACCGTAAACACCACCGCCAAAAACATGTCCTCTAATCCTTCCGCCATTAATTGTAACTTTATTATCATTTGCGTTTCCGTCACGGTAAACACAACCACCAAAAACATCTTGTCCAATCCTTCCACCATTAATTGTAACTTTATTATCTTTTGCGTCACTATCTTTTGCGTCTCCGTCACCGTCAACAAAACCGCCATAAACACATCCACCAACATTTGTGCTGGTGATTGTAACCTTATTCTTTTCTGCGTCACCGACAGCAGCATTACCGCCAAAAACATCGTTTTTGGTTGTTACTCCTTCTTTTATAAATACTTTATTACGAGAAGCTGTTCCATTTAATGTATATCCGCCATGAACATTATTTATCCCCTCTCCTGCATAAATTTTAACTGTATTACCATTAACGTTAACAGCTTTTTTTGTTGAGTCAGAACAGGCACCACTAATGGTGCTAAAATCATCATCAACAAAATTGCCTCCTTTTACGATAATTTTGTTGCCTTTCATTGAATCAAAATCACTATCATCATCAATAATACGAGCGCCGCTGGCACTTTTAACTATTGCTCCATCATTGACAATTAACACACATCCGTTTGGGTTTTTCGAGAATGGGCCGGATCCATCTAGATTATTAGAATTACCAGCGATATCCTCTCCATCAGTAACATTAAAACTAGAAGCGTTAATCATTCTTGTTATCACAATTGGATTATCAGAATCATCATCAACACTCTCTTGATCAGTAGAATTACCAGAATCGTCAGATTTTGTTATCGTCCCAAAACAAATACTAGTACAAGCAAACATTACTATTATTGCTAATACATTTTTTATGCACAGTCTGCTTCTTCTGGTTTTTGCTTTTTTCATGGTTTCTTGTCCTGTTTAACTTAAACTTTTAAACTTACAAATCTGTAACATGCATTTATACTAAATTATATGCGTCTTTTCAACTTGTTGTGAAATGTTACAGCATATTACTTTTATAAAAACAAAGACAAACGGACTAAAACACAACATTTGATTGCTTTGTTATTGCGGACTAAAACACAACATTTGATTGCTTTGTTATTTATGTTTACTCTTGATTGTCTTTTAAATCGTTTGAGTCTTTGCAAGGCAGCGAGGCGAAAGGAACAGCCATCTATAGGACAAAGTCAATCTTGCGGTTGCCTTTACCAGACTTGCGATGTTTGCAAGTTGTGGTAGCGTGGTAGCTAGAGATTTTAAATATTAACAGCGACGGCAAGCGGCAGAACTTGTTTATCGTGAAATTTGTAAAACGTAATATGCCGCAGGAGCAGCAAATATGTAAGAATCGAATCTGTCAAAAACTCCGCCGTGTCCAGGTACTATTTTGCCCGAATCTTTAACATTACCGTCCCTTTTTATAAGGGACTGGGCAAGATCTGAAAGTTGTCCTGTAACCGCGATTACAAGTCCAAGCACAAATGCTTGGCTTGATGTTAAAATATCTTTCATAAATATATGTCTGCAGGCAATAGCGGCAAAAATACCAAAAACAACTCCGGCGACTGCTCCCCCTATTGTCTTATTGGGACTGACATTTTGCGCAAGCTTATGTTTGCCCAATATAGATCCAAAAGCATAAGCTGCAGTATCTAAAACCCAAACAACTATAAAAAGAAAAAATACCAATTTCATACCGCCGTTTAAACTACGTATATACACCATATGCATTAATGACAATAGAATAAAAAAAGACATTAGACCTCTTAATAACTAACATATAAAAGTACAATAGAAGTACTATGAAACAGAAAAAGAAAGCGTGCGGAAACAGATGGAATGGGTTTAGGCGATTAATGGGAGTAAAGAAAGCATTTGATAAAACAAAGGATAGTCGGAAGTAAGAAAAGATAGGGCAAGTAGGTGAGCAAAGAGAAAATTGAGTACAGAGAATATTGTAAAGATGATGTTTGAATACTTTAGGGCAATACCTAAACATATTGTCACAAGAGACAGTTACAATGTCAGCAAAAGTTGTGGATATAGACGTAGAAGTAGCAGTGATTATGCTAGAGATTGACACAAAGACCTAAAAAAACAGCGAAAGTGGCGAAAGCGAAAAGAATAATAGACATACAATAACCGTTGGTAGTAGTTAAATTAAAGGCAAGCAAGTAATATGCACAGCGATAATAGGGCAAGGAGCACGATTTTGGTTTATTTTAGTAGGCATGTATTTATGCAAAGAAAGACTAGATTGTTTAACCAAAATCAGAACAATCCCTGATCTGTTTGGGCTTTTAACCCAACAGTGTACCGATTTTTCAACATCTCTTAACACACTTAAGTTATACTTCTTTTTTTAAGGGACAATTATATATCCGGTTTTTGAGGTTTTGCTAAAATTGACACGTCAAAGCAAAAAGGACTATAATCCACGTGTTATGAAACGAAATGGGCGAAAAAAAACTTCTTCTTTAAGATTTATTACTATCACTGTTACAATTGCATTTTTAATAATTACAGCAGGTAAAATTACGGCAAATTTTATATATGATCTCCCCTCTATACAACAACTCGGGAATTATACGCCTGATCTCTCTACTAAAATTTACGATAAAGACGATAACTTAATGGGCGAATTTTTTAACCAAAGACGGATTCTTACACCTATAAGCAATATCCCAATTAACTTACAAAATGCTTTTGTATCTATTGAAGATAACGATTTTTTTAAACACTGGGGGATTTCTATAAAGGGAACCATGCGCGCTTTTTCCAAAATATTATTAAAAAGAAAGATTGCAGAAGGTGGTTCTACAATAACGCAGCAGCTTGCAAAAACAATATTCTTAACCTCCGACAAAACATTGATAAGAAAAATAAAAGAAGCTCTTTTAACTATACAACTTGAAAAAAACTATTCAAAAAACGAAATTTTACAGCTTTATATCAACCAAATATATTTTGGTAGCGGAGCATATGGAGTTCAAGCCGCAGCGGAAATATATTTCAATAAAGATGTGCACGATTTAAATCTTACCGAATGCGCTACTCTTGCCGCAATACCAAAATCTCCTAATCATTATAATCCATTTAAAAACCCAAAAGCTTCTCTGGCAAGAAGAAATCTTGTTCTTCTAAGAATGAGGGAACTTGGATATATCACAAAAGAGCAGGAGAAAGAAGCCGCAAAAGTCCCTGTACCTGCAAATAGCCCTAGCCCTAAAACAGAAAAAGGGCATTATTTTGTAGAATTCTTAAAGATAATGCTTGAACCTAAATACGGAACAAATATGCTAATGAAAGGCGGACTTTCAATTTATACAACTCTTGACTCGCAAGCACAGATTGCCGCTGAAAAAACTATTGAAGAAGCTCTTGCGAAGTTTGACAAGGATAAATTAAAAAAAGGATCTGTTAAAGTTCAGGGAGCACTTATAGCTCTTGACCCTAAAAATGGGGCAATAAGAGCAATGGTCGGAGGACGTAGTTTTAAAGAATCGCAGTTTAACAGAGCAACTCAGGCGAAAAGGCAGGCTGGGTCTGCTTTTAAACCTTTTGTATATCTTACTGCAATAGAAATGGGTTTTACACCGGCAACTATTCTCAATGACAAACCTATGGTTTTTGTTTATAAAGAAAATAAATGGGATTTGTTTTCAAGAGATATAACAGGTCTTGAAACAATTGCAGAAACTGTCTCTGAAGATGATTTAATTAATACAAATAAAGTGTGGGCTCCGACAAACTACGGTAAAAAACATAGAGGTCCTGTAACTGCAAGTACAGCGCTTGCTTTATCCATAAATATTTGCGCTGTTGAAACAATTATGAAAGTAACGCCAGAAAGAGTTATCCAAACTGCAAGAAATTTAGGCATAACAACACCTCTTACAAACTCTTTTCCTCTTGCTTTAGGAGCAAGTGACGTAACTTTACAAGAAATGTCATCAGCTTTTGCGACCTTTGCTTCAGGCGGTGTTAAAACAACTCCCTATGTTATAACGAAAGTAACCGATAAAGACGGAAAGATTCTTGAGGAGAATATTCCTGAACAAAAAGAAGTTCTTTCTTCTCAAGACTGCTTTATTATAAATAATATGCTTAAAGGTGTCGTAGAAAGAGGCAGCGCATGGGATGCAAAAAGATTAGGAAGGCCCTGCGCAGGCAAAACAGGAACAACGAACGGATCTAGCGATGCATGGTTTGTAGGCTATACTCCTCAACTTGTCGCTGGAGTATGGGTGGGCTACGACGACCGTTCAATATCGCTCGGAGACAGAATGACCGGAGGCGGAATTGCATGTCCTATATGGACTAATTTCATGAAAGAAGCGCTGGAAGGCAAACCTGTTTTGGATTTTATACAACCAGAAAATATCGAATTGGTTTTAATTGATCCATACACAGGATTTTTAGCGTCAGGCGAAACTAAAGGTGCGTTTCTAGGAGCATTCAACAAAGGGACTGCCCCAACACACTATTGTGATCAAGCAATACCAAACTCCAAAGAACAAGATCTAAGCGTAGAAAAAGATGGGTTTTAAAGCGCGTCCTTACAAAAACATAACTGCCACCTCTAAGAAAAATTTCAATAGACCTCTTACATAACTAACGTATAAAAGTACAATAGAAGTACTATGAAACAGAAAAAGAAAGCATGCGGGTCGGGTGGAATGGGATTAGGCGATTAATGGGAGTAAAGAAAGGGACATTTGACAAAAGAGTCAAGGATAGCAAGGAGTAAGAAAAGAAAAAGGGGGAGTAGGAGGAGCAAAGCAGATACAGATCA
>BNVZ01000087.1 GCA_025998475.1 Endomicrobiia bacterium
AGTAGAAAACATTAAAGTATTTGTTAAAAGGTTCAAAATAGTCTAAAGAATAGATAAGTAATAGCAGAAGACGCTTTGGACTGCGATTTAACTCAGGGTTTCAGGTATTTGTATTCTTGAATTTAATACTTAGTTGTGCAAGAGGTCTAATGTTGTTTTAATCCATTTGTTTTTGTTTGACAAAAGTCCAGTGTGTTATGAGATTCTACAAGGCATTGACAAAGTAAAATAAAGTTATTATACTGTTAATCGCCTTAGTGATAATCAAGACATTGAAACACGATATTTATGGTATTTAAGGGTTTTTTGCTTCATAAAATATCAAAAACATAAAAATCTAAAGCTAAAAAAGTTATTTTGCATGTTTTTTAATATTTTTAATAGGAGGCTACAAAATGTTTAATGCAGGGGACACAGCGTTTGTTCTTATTTGTACAGCTCTTGTATTTGTTATGACACCTGGACTTGCGTTTTTTTACGGAGGATTAGGAAGAAGAAAAAACATGGTAAACAACATGATGAACTCTGCGTTTATCATGGGGTTGGGTATTGTTTTGTATGTGTTGGTAGGCTATTCGCTATCATTTGGCGAGGGTGGTAACAATTTTATAGGTTCTCTTAAGAATATCGGGCTCGCAGGTATTACAAAAGATTCTCTTGCTCTTAATAAATCAATACCTACATTTGTCTTTGTAGCGTTTCAAATGACGTTTGCCCTAATAACCCCGGCTATTATAACAGGTTCTGTTGCTGGAAGAATGAAGTTTAAAGCCTTGTTCTTATTTATAGCTTTATGGTCAGTGTGTGTGTATTATCCTTTGGCTCATATGGTATGGGGTGATGGTTTGATTGGCGGAAAAATAGGCGCTTTGGACTTTGCAGGAGGGGATGTTGTTCATATAAGTTCAGGAACAACAGGATTAATTCTTGCAATTTTACTTGGCAAAAGAGTCAATTATTTGCGTACTTCATATAGGATGCATAGTGTTCCGTTTGTTTTCTTGGGTATGGGGCTTTTATGGTTTGGCTGGTTTGGGTTTAATGCTGGCAGCAGTCTTGCTGCAAACGGACTTGCCGCGCATGCTTTTATGACAACAGCCGTATCTGCTGCTGCAGGTATGCTAATGTGGATGCTTTTAGATGTAATCAAACAGGGAAAACCTACGCTTATTGGGGTATGTACGGGAGTTGTAGCCGGGTTAGTAGGTATTACGCCTGCTGCCGGGCACGTTGAGGTATGGGCAGCTTTGATCATTGGTATAACTGTAAGCCCCGTATGCTACTACGGAATAGCCCTTATTAAAAAGATATTTGAAATAGATGATGCTTTAGATGCTTTTGGTTGTCACGGTATCGGTGGTATATGGGGTGGAATATTGACGGGTGTTTTTGCAAATCCTGTGATAAGCGGCAGCGGTAGTCTAGGACTTATTTACGGCCAAACTGCTCAATTTATTGCGCAAATCAAAGGAATCCTTATAACTTTTGTAGTAGTTGTTGTAGGAACTTTATTGTGCGCGGGTATCGTCAGAATATTTACTCCTCTTAGAGTAAGCAAAAAGGAAGAGTTGGTAGGTTTAGATATATCTGAACATGGGGAAAACGCCTATCCTTCATTTACAGGACTAGATTGATAAAAGTTTATTTTGACATAACCAAGTTGCACACATTTATGGTGTTATAACATTGAGGGGGGGTTATATGATTAAAATAGAAGCTATCGTTCGAGAAGAAAAATTGGAAGATATAAAAGAAGCTCTCAACAAAGTTGAAGTTAGCGGCATTACTGTTTCACAAGTTATGGGATGCGGCAAGCAAAAAGGCTACAAAGAACTTGTTCGTGGTACGGAAGTAAATATAACAGTGCTTCCAAAAATTAAATTTGAAATCATAGTTTCTTCTGAAGAATGGGAACGAAAAACAATAAAAGCGATCCAAGAAGCCGCTTGTACTGGTAATCCTGGGGACGGGAAAATATTCAGTTATGATTTGCGCAGTGTTATGAGAGTGCGCACAAAAGAGACAGGAACAGCAGCAATAAATTGACAGAAATCAAAAAAAAACGGTAGTAAAAAGATTTACGCAAAGCTCCTTTTGTCTAATAAAAAGACAAAGGAGCCTTTGCAATAAAAAAGAAACGATCTTCTACAAGATTTTTAAAAGAATTGCAGGTATATCCAAATGTTTCTAACATGGACTCCTATTTTATGGCAATGACAAAAAAAACTTAGTCTGTTTTATTTGATAAATATTTCAAAATATTACCTATTACAAAACGGTCAAAATTTTCCTTCGAAAATTTAAAGTATCACAAAGTTTATGATGCAAAAGTTAGTTAATCAATATCATCTCTTTTGCGCCACACATATTTCCGATGGTAGTATTCAACTTAAGATGCTTTTTACTGCCTCACCAAAGTTCTGTTAAATTATCCGCACAAGTGAGTACAATAAACATTATGTCTGTAAAATAAAAGAAATCAAATGAGAACGTAAAAAAATAAGGAGATGAAAAGAATTAATATAGCTGTTTGCTTAAAGAAACTAGTTTTGATAATATGTCCACAGGCGATATTTTGTAACTATAAAAAGAAAATTAGCTCCAAGTAACAGATCTAAGTTATCTTGATACTTATGCGGTCTTTGCTCTACTGTTGCTTACCTGCTCCGAGTTTGCCAAGTAAGAGAAAAACCAAAAAATATTGTCCGATTTATCGAGGTATAGACTTTTGGATTTGTCCACGCATAACAAGTATCTTTTAAAAAAAGATTATGGTTACAGGGCAGAAAAAGTTAAAGTCGATTAAAGCATTTATACTCCGATAACCACATAAAAGTAAATAATAAAGGAGTAGTACAGTGACCAAGACAGGGATTATTTGTACAATGGGACCAGCAATACGTTCTCTTGAGATTTTAAAGAATTTATCCGATAACGGCATGGCAATAGTGAGGCTTAATTTTTCTCACGGTACGTTTGCGGAGCATGAAAAGGACATCGCTTTGGTAAGAATATTAAACAAGGAATTCGGCGCAAATGTGGAAATCCTTGCGGATCTCGAAGGTCATAGAATAAGGGTAGGTACAATTGAAGGTGGAAAAGTAAGATTAAAAAAAGGAGAGCAGCTTATTCTTACAAACAGAGAAATTGTCGGAAACAGCAAAGAAATTTTTATAGATTATGCAAGCTCTCTTACAGATATAAAAGAAAATCTTACTATTTTTATTGATGATGGCAATCTAACTTTGAAAGTTTTATCTTCAAAAAAAGATGAACTTATTACAGAAGTTCAGATGGATTATGTTTTAAAAACACACAAAGGCGTAAATGTCCCCAATGCTAAACTTAATTTTCAGTTATTGGAAGAAAAAGACCGTAAAAGCATAATGTTTGCTTTGAAAAACAACGCCGATTACATAGCAAATTCATTTGTCAGAAACATGCAAGATATGAAACCTTTAATAGATATCTTAAAAGCAGAAAATAACACAACCTGTAAACTTATAGCAAAAATTGAGGACATATCGGGAATTAACAATATCGATGAAATCCTTGATGTTGCGGATGGCATAATGGTAGCAAGAGGTGATATGGGAATATCAGTACCTCTGTGGTCAGTTCCTGTAATACAGAAACGCATAATAAAGAAATGTAAGGTTCATAATAAATTTGTGATCACTGCGACCCAAATGCTTGAAAGTATGATTAAAAATCCTATCCCTACAAGAGCTGAAGTAAGTGACATTGCAAATGCTGTTCTTGATGGAACGGATTATGTCATGCTTTCTGCTGAAACATCTATAGGACATTATCCAAGGGAAGCCGTCGCTATGATGTGGAATGTCATAAAATATACTGAAGAAAATAAACCTATGGCCAACTGTAGTAACTTAACTTAACGTTGGGTATATAAATTTACACCACTTAAATCGCGGTTTGAGGAATTTGAATGGTTCTCCACAGTCGTCTTTGGAGATTGGGTTTTGGATTTGCGCACGGGTCCACATGTGGTGGTAATAAGCCGATGTTGATGGAGTCATAGATATGATAGCCGAAGGTAGTTAAGCGCTTCTTGCACAAGTGACACCGCAGCATATTACAACAACGCCACTTGCCGTAGTCATCGCGCCGTCTTTTAGCATCTATATAACTACTAACTTGTAAATTAGATTTGTCAATTTTTGTCACTCATCTTCATTAGACCTCTTGCATAACTAAGTATTAAATTCAAGAATACAAATGCCTGAAACCCAAGTTAAATCGCAGTCCAAAGCGTCTTTTGCGGTCTATAGCTATCTTATACTATTTTGAACCTTTTAACAAATACTTTAATGTTTTCTACTATAATCATCTGATAAATCTTTCTATTTAACTCCTTATCTTCTTTTGTCAGCTTTTTAGTGTTTGTTTGATCTCTTTTTTTAAAACCAGTGTGTTTGTATGTATTCTGCCTAAGGCCTACTAAATTGTATTTGCCATGTATCTTATTGTCTTTCTTTGCATAAATACATGCCTACTAAAACAAACCAAAATCGTGCTCCTTGCCCTATTATCGCTGTGCATATTACTTGCTTGCCTTTAATTTAACTACTACCAACGGTTATTGTATGTCTATTATTCTTTTCGCTTTCGCCACTTTCGCTGTTTTTTTAGGTCTTTGTATCAATCTCTAGCATAATCACTGCTACTTCTACTTCTAGCGCTTTGTTTATCAATACCTATTCCCATCTAGTATATTCCCCACTACTCATTAATGCTTCTTGTGCATACTCTATGTTTATATCCACAACTTTCACTGACATTGTAACTCTCTCTTGTGACAATATGTTCGAATACCCTATCGTCCTACACACAACTTTCACTGACATTGTAACTGTCTCCTACGATAATTATGTCCTAATACCCTATGTCTATATCCACAACTTTTGCTGACATTGTAGCTGTCTCTTGTGACAATATGTTTGGGTATTGTCCTAAAGTATTCAAACATCATCTTTACAATATTCTCTGTACTCAATTTTCTCTTTGCTCACCTACTTGTCCTATCTTTTCTTTCTTCCTTGCTATCCTTTGTTTTATCAAATGCTTTCTTTACTCCCATTAATACTAAACCCATTCCACCCGACCCACATGCTTTCTTTTTCTGTTTCATAGTACTTCTATTGTACTTTTATATGTTAGTTATTAAGAGGTCTAATGTTAATCCATTGTCCTTGTTTGTTTAGCAAAACTCCATTGTGAGATCCTATAAAGACTTGCACAAAGACTTGACAGATAAAGTCTTAGTAATGTAGAATCCGTTTGTCTTTGTTTGGGTTTGGTAGTTTGGCAAAAGCCTTACGAGATCCCACAAAGACTTGACAGATAAAGTCTTAATGTGTACAATCCACTTTGTCCTGTGAGATCCTACAAACAAAGATTTGACAAGTAAGGTTTAATAATGTAGCATCCATTTGTCTTTGTTTGGGTTTGACAGTTTGACAAAAGCCTTACGAGATCCCACAAGGGCTTGACAGATAAAGTCTTAATGTGTATAATCCGTTGTCTTTGTTTGGGTTTGGCAGTTTGGCAAAAGCCAAGTCCAACACTGTTGTGAGATCCCACAAAGGCCTGACAAATAAAGTTTTAATATGATTAAATAAACCAAGAAGAAAACCACAAAATACTCCAAATAGATAAAACCTAAGGCTAGTGGACTCTAGAAGCGAGAGCTTAAGTAAATTAAGAGCATACGAGCCTGGTAAGTTTGCCAACCAAGTTTATATTACCTT
>BNVZ01000088.1 GCA_025998475.1 Endomicrobiia bacterium
TTCTTCTACATACTTTATCATCCTATATGCACAACTTTCACTGACATTGTAACTATCTCCTAAGATAATTTTGTTTCATAGTCCTTCCATTATACTTTTATATGTTAATTGTTAAACTTATACCCCCCCCGCAGCAAAAACTTGTGCGCAAACCGCTTAAAATAGTACAATTAGGCTACGAAACCGTTTAAATGTGGACAGCATAGTGCATATAAGATACACTATCATTTTGTGTAACGCCCAAAAGCATAAAAAAAGCTATATTTGGTAATATTTAGCGTTGTAATAGTAATTCAAATAACAAAAGAAATTTGGTAACGCTGCAAACATAGAGTTTTGAGCAAGTTGGAATAGATGGCAATCACCCATTACCCATTAAGTTGCAGCCCAAAGTTCTCACCAATGCCAAGTAATACAAGTTATTAAAAGTATAACAGCACGAGAGATGCTTTGCCTCAATTGATTTAAAAAAAGAACTTTGTGGGTGGCGGCGTCGGAGCGATTGATACTTTGTTGCAGCAGTAGGCAAGTAGGAAACAGAAGGATTCTTGGGCACAGTAGGTGAGTAGGAAACAGAAGGGACTCTTGGGCTATGTTACTAAACAGGGGGTCAAAGATCTACAGCAACAATTACAGCTCTTCAATTTCCACTGCTGATACCGCACGTCTTGCTTGCGCGGAGGTTAATTTAAATTTTTTGTAGAATCTCATAACATATTGAGCTTTTGTCAAACAAAGACAAACGGATTAAAATAACGACGGGCCTTTAATAAACAGCATTATTTTTATATACAAAATCATCTTTTTGTGGGTTTGTCATATCTTTGCTATAAACTCCAATTCTAAACGACAAAATATGTGTTTTTAGGTTTTACATCCATTATGTTATATGCTACAATAACGCTGTGTAGGATATGTATAGCGAAAATAATAGGAAAGAAAATGATGAAAACAAAAACAGTAAAAGCAACATTAAGCATGTTTGTTGCATTTAGCCCTGCTTTAAGTTCGTGCGATAAAAAGAACGCTTCCCTTGTAAACAGAAGGACTGCTACTCCAAAGAGAATAGAACAAATAAAAGAAGTACAAAGAGCAAAAGCAAAAGAAGAAGAAAGATTAGCAGTAATGCCACTTAAATCAGATTCAGCACCAGAACCAGCACAAGAACAAGACCCAGAACAACCATGCCAAAACGAGAACACAGTGAAAGAAATAGTAACAAATAGTGCAGTGGTAGTAGATGATGATCACGGCGCCACAAGTGTTCATACACTGGCACAACCACAACAACTACTACCGCCAATAGTTGTACTACTGCCAATACTAGCTGTACTACCACCAACAAACGATGGCAATGCAGGCAGCGGTGTAAGTGGGGCGGGGGCATCATCAGTGATTTCAAGCTCAAGCTCGAACAGCTCAAGCCTGAGTGTTTTTTTACCGGGTAATCCATGCATATCTCCAAGTTCATCATCGTCATTTTCATCATCAATAACATCTGGAATAGCTTCATCGTCATCTAGTGAGCCTTCACCATCCTTACCTTTGGAAGAAGGGCGAGGATAGCGTGGAGCGTTTAAATGAGAAGATACAGACTTTAGATGATGAAAAGGAGCGTTTATTTGAGGAGCTTAATGAGCTGTTGGGATAAAATCTTGTTAGTTAGGTCGTCATATTCTTTGTTAGCATCTGGAGGACTGTGTGGATCTAGTGATGTAGTTTGTTTGAGTAGCGAGATTGTTAAGGTGAGTAATGAATTGCCTGCTGATTGGAAGGGAAAAGCTGATGAAATATATGTCTTTCGTGCGTTTGTCGCGTGTAGCAATTTGTGCTTTATCTTTGGGTAAGTACAAAGTACCCTTATACACACAGTTCGTAAAAGGTCCATTTTAATGAATGATATTGAACAAATTGTTAGTGAAGCTTCTAAAAAAATAAAAAATGCGAATAATTTGGCGCTGGATAATTTAAAGACGGAATATTTAGGGAGAAATGGTGTTTTAACGCAGATTTTAAAATCTTTGTCACAATATTCCATAGAAGATAAAAAAAGAATAGGTTCACAAGCAAACAAAGCAAAAAGTATTATTGAAAGCGAAATAGAGAATAGAAAAAATAGTCTTAAGAAAGCTTTGCTTGATGAAAAAATGCAGAAAGAGAAGCTTGATTGTTTTCCAAGCTTCTATTTTCCTTTTCCAAAGGGAAGTTTTCATCCTGTTATTGAGACAATTAGAGGCATAAGCGCGGTTTTCAAGTCACTCGGGTTTCTAGTTGCCCAAGGGCCTGAACTTGAAACCGATTGGTATAATTTTGAAGCGTTAAATATTCCAAAAAATCATCCTGCGAGGGATTTGCAAGATACTTTTTACGTTGAGGGAATGAAAAATCTACTTAGAACACATACTTCTTCCGTACAAATTCATGTAATGGAAAAACATAAACCTCCTGTGAAAGTTATTGTGCCCGGAAGAGTTTACAGAAATGAAGCTTCTGACGCCTCTCATTCGTCAACTTTTTATCAAATTGAAGGTCTTGCAGTGGACGAAAATGTAACATTTGTGGATTTGAAAGTAGCGCTTACAGAATTTATACATAGATTTTTCGGATATAAATTAAACGTGCGTTTCAGACCGTCACATTTTCAATTTACAGAGCCGTCTGCGGAAGTTGATATGCAATGTCCGTTTTGCAGAGAGAAAGGCTGCAAGATATGTAAAAATTCTGGCTGGATTGAAACGCTGGGTTGCGGAATGGTGCATCCTAATGTTTTAAAAGCTGTTGATTACAACTATGAAAAATATACAGGCTATGCTTTTGGAATAGGTGTCGAAAGAATCACAATGTTAAAGTATGGAATAGATGATATACGTTTATTGTATGAAAACGATTTGCGCTTTTTAAAGCAGTTTTAATTGGAGGAAATCTTGGCTGTTTTATAAGGGGTAATATTTTTGAAGTGTCTACCAAATAAAACGGACTGAATCTATCAAAAAAAGGAACATAAAATAAATCTAGGGATAGTAAGGATGAAGATATCTTATAATTGCCTTAAAAAGTTTGTTGACTTTGAGTTAAGCCCGCAGGAAATTGCTTCTATGCTTACTTCCATAGGTATTGAAACTTCCGTTGTTTTAGGAGGATGCGGATGGACTGGTGTTACCGCGGTGAAAGTTTTAGATGTGCAGAAACATCCCAATGCAGATAAACTGTCTATATGCAAAGTAAGCGATGGGACAAAAGAGTATTCGATAGTCTGTGGCGCAAAAAATATTGCAACCGGGCAGATTGTTCCTCTTGCAGAAACCGGAGCCGTACTCCCTGGTAATTTTAAAATAAAAAAATCAAAAATAAGGGATGTTGAATCTGAAGGCATGATATGTTCCAAAAAAGATCTTGGTCTTGAAATGGAATCCGAAGGTATTTTGGTTCTTAATGAGGACGCCAATGTAGGAAATACTTTAGAAAGTGTTTTAGGTGAAATTGATTCAGTTCTTGAAATAGAAATAACAACTAACAGAGGCGATTGTTTAAGTTATTTAGGTGTGGCGCGGGAAATTGCTGCTAAACTGCGCAAGATGATATCTTTGCCCACAGTAAAAACATTTAATGTTCCGGAATTACATTGCGTCGAAATAAAATCCGATTTATGCAGGCGTTATATAGGGACCATTATATCATCAGTTAAAGTAGGGCCAACTCCAAAGTGGATTACAGATATGTTAGAAAAGAGCAAAATAAGATCTATTAATAACATTGTGGACATAACTAATTACGTTATGATTGAACTTGGACAGCCCCTGCATGCTTTTGACGTAACAAAACTTTCTTCAAAAAAAATCATTGTAAGAAACGCTGTCGATTTGGAAAAGATTACCGCTCTTGATGGCAAAGAATATAAACTTGATTCTGAAATGCTTGTAATAGCAGATGATCAAAACCCTATTGCAATAGCTGGAGTGATAGGCGGAGAACATTCGAATATTGACGATAAGACTCAAACTATATTTTTGGAAAGCGCAATTTTTGATGCAGTGTCAATAAGAAAAACTTCAAAAAAATTAAACCTTTCAAGCGATTCTTCTTATAGGTTTGAAAGAGGATTAGATTGGGACACAACCGAGTTTGCTTTGTGGAGAGCCGCAAATCTTATAATTGATATTGCCGGTGGCAAAATTGAAGCAAGAGAAGATTTGCAAAATACCAAATATGAAAAAACGAAAGTCACTTTAAGGGTTGATAGAATATCTAAAGTTTTGGGATATACTATCAAAGAAGACGAGATAGCTAAAATTTTAAGATTTTTAGGAATAGATTTGCAGTTGAAAGGCGAAATGATCCTCTGTACTGTTCCACCATGGCGCAACGATATAAAAGAGGAAGTAGATTTAATTGAAGAAATAGTAAGGATAAAAGGATATGACACTGTGCCTTCTCCAAAAAAATATGAAGATCAATTATATACTCCAAACAATTCATTTCTTTCTACGATTATCGAAGAGTTTAGATTTAAATTAAACGGACTTGGTTTTAGTGAAGCATTAAACTATAGTTTTTCAGAGATTAGAGAGCTTGAAAAATTTGATTTGGAATATCGTTACAAAATATTAAACCCGATATCTAAAGAAAATGAAGTTTTAAGACCTTCTCTTCTTCCCGGATTGTATAAGAACTTGTGTCTTAATATTGGACATGGTGCCCAAACGGTGTCATTATTTGAACATGGTAAAATTTTTGACGATGCCGGAGAAAAAAAGACTTTTGCCGTTATAATGTATGGTAAGGTATGGCAGGAATGGTGGAAATGGGCAGAACAAAAAATTAGTCCAAAATATGATTTTTATTTTGGCGGCGGAATAATAAAAAATATTTTGCCATCGGATGAGTTTATGATTTTAGAAAATTTAACTCCAAAAAGTTATTATCACTCTGGGAGAACTGCTTCTATTGCTTATAATGGGGAAGTTGTGGGACAGTTTGGTATTTTAAAGTCTTTAATTGTAGATAACATAAGAGATGATGTTTTTTATTGTGAAATTAATTTAGATCCGATTGAAAAAGTTTACATTGAGAAAACGTCTCTTTATAAAACATATTCAAAATTTCCTGTAGTAAAAAGAGATATTTCAGTAACTGCCGACAAATTTTTGCAGCTTGCAAAAATAGAAAAAGTAATTAAAAATATTATGGAGACAGGAGGTATTTTAAGAGAATATTCTTTATTTTCAGTATATACAGATGAATCTAAGTTGGGGACAGGTAAGGTAGGCTATTCATTTAGATTGTCCTATAATAATAGCGACAGAACATTAACAGACGAAGAAGTCAATAAAGATATAAGTGTTTTGCTAAAGCAACTTGATACAGGCTTAGATGTAAAACTTAGACAATAGTATCGTTACAAATTAAAATAGATCTGTCTAAAGACTCTTGCCACATCACACTAGACCTTCCGCACAACTTGAGTATTAAATTCTAGAATTACAAATGAATAACACAAACACCTGAAACCCAAGTTAAATCGCAGTCCAAAGGGTCTTTTGTAATTACTTATCTATCTTTTAGACTATTTTGAACCTTTTAACAAATACTTTAATGTTTTCCACTATAATCCTTTTTGATGAAATCTCCCTATTTAACTCTTTATCTTCTTTTGTCAGCTTTTTAGTGTTTGTTTGATCTCTTTT
>BNVZ01000089.1 GCA_025998475.1 Endomicrobiia bacterium
GTATGTGTGACATACAAAACATTGTGGCGTAAGCAAGTGGTATATAAAGTACGTAACTTCACTCGTAAACGTATAAGTGCTTATCAAAACTTTTTTTATAGTTTTTATTTTAACAGACAAGACCCATACGACAGTAGACCTCTTGCATAACTAATATTAAAAGTACCATAGATGTTATGAAACAAAAATGAAAGCAGGTGGGTTGGGTGGATGGGTTTAGTATTAATGGGAGTAAAGGATGCATTTGATAAAACAAAGGATAGCAAGGAGTAAGAAAATAAAAAGGGGGAGGGGTGAGCAAAGCATATCTGATCAACCCAACACACTGAAAAAGAGCATAAAAGACCTTTTGAGGTAGTATGAATTAGGCGTAAATATTAAGACCTATCAAGAAAACTGTTTTTAATAATTGTTTATAATGACTATTAATTTACGCATAGTAGCAACAATAGTAAACATTTTAAGTTTACCGTTACTTGGTCAGTATTTCGAAAGAAGGCTTTTAAGACATTGTTGGATTTAATAGCAACCAAAGCGCACATAAACAGCATTCGTTTGACAAGTGTCGTCCAACAGAAGTTCTACGCCTTTTGAAAGTCTTACCACTTTCATTTGCGCAAAAGAGCAATACAGCTAAAGCAGAATTTCTATTGCGGTAGCTTTGTAATTTTGCTTTAGTGATAATAAGGCATTGCTGTTTTTCTCCTGCTGACCTTCTGATCATATTTCTTTTACTTTGCCTTTATTTTTGTATTTGTCCGTAACTCTTTGATTTATTGCTCTATACTTTCTAGTTGCTGATGTAACTCTTTAAAGACTATTCATGACTCTTTAGTTATTTCACTCAATGTCCTTCACTACGCTCTTTTGGCAGCACCTCTTTAAGACTTTTTCATGACTTTTAACCTCTTTTATTGATTGCTTTGGTCCTGTTAATGCATCTTAAAGTCTCTTGAATATTTGATCCATATACTGTTAGCATCTTATTTGGGCCTATTTTGTCTCTTTTTACTTTTTGGGGTATACTTGATATTAATTGTTTCAATTTACACCTTTGCACTATGAACTTGTATCAGCAACTTGATTTGTTTGTCGACTTCAGATTCTTAGCGACCTGTTTAAGTCTACACAAAACTAACTGATGTTAATTATGTTGACCTTGCTGAATAGACAAGGGATACCTTCTGGTCATTAGTACTGCAAAATAGTGTTTGTTTTGTTTCATAAACGTCCATTATTTTTTGAACGTCAATACCATTAAATTCAATGTAAGGGGCATACTTTAAGTCCCTATAATTGTAGGAATTGCTTTTGCATTTGATTATTTGAATTTTACATACTAAACTTGAGTATTCACAACCTCACAAGCTTTTCTACTTGTGGTGTTAGAATTTTGATACATACGCACTGTTAGCCCTACTCAAAGTCAATATGCCAACCCCATATACACATGGGTTAATTTGATTTTAAGGAACATCTCTAACAGCTTCCAACTGAAGTTTCAGTGTCAGGATCGAACGATTCCACACCAATTTATTTTAACGTACACCCAGTCTATTTAAAATGTAGGTAATATGTCATCTGGCTAATGGACAATCACTAGCGGATGTTAATAATTGCTAATATGCCAAAAACCACACAGAAAATATCTGTGTATATTGTAAACACTAGCCACTAGTAGTATTTTCGCGCTGAGTAAGATCAGCTGAAAAATTCATAAATTACTTATAGGATATTTAATCTAAAAATAAATGGAAGGAGTAACATAATGAGAAAATGTGGAGTATTAGTAGTGGTAGTGGTTGTATTATCAAGTTTAGTATTTAGCTCAGTAGAGGCTCGATCTGACGGGGTACTTTCGGAACTTCTAAGTGAGAAGGCTAGTATTGAGTCTAAAATTGAATCACACGAAAGTAGGTTCGACACCTATTTTGATTTTCATAATTTATATGCCATTGCACAGTTGATTAAACATATCAATCAGTTTCAGCGGAGACATGCAGGAATTGTTCATAATATAGAATTTTTAAATATGGTTTTTATTGATGACTGAGAAGCTGCTTTGGGCATAGATTTGAGGAGCTATGATAAAAGAGCGCTGAGGGAAAAAGTATGCGCTGATATAAATTACATAAAAAAAACATGATTATATCGAGGCAAAAGCTGTGACTGTAACCCCCCATATGTATAGGTAATTTAAAGAGGTTAGTAAAAAATGTCTCTCGCGATAAATGAAACAGCCACATCACCAAAGGAATATTAAATAAATAATTGATGATTAGCAAATAATTGTAGTATGTGATAGATATACTGAAGTCTAAAAGTCTGTAAAAGTGATGCAGTACATTACTATTTCTTAACTTCTCACTCGGAGTCACGATCTCATTAGTTGTATGTATTTTTAGGTTTTCAAATGCAACGTTAGAACTGGCATGCATAATCGCCAGTCCTGACGCTGTTTTGTGTTTGAAAACGTCCTTCCTAAAATTTACATCACGCTCTCGTTCTTCCTGTTGCCGTTGCTCATCGTGATACTGCCATCTATATCCAATTGTTAAGGAATGTACACATACAACTAGATACATAATAAAAGGTTAATGTAATGAAACATGACAACAATATTATCTTTTTATAATAACCGCCAAATTTTTTGTTATCTTCTTAATATATACTCATACGATTTTAGTTCTATATGCATATTTGAACAAAATGTCTGTAGGATATTACAACCTTATCGGACGTTCTACCCTCCCCGGTACTGGCTGCTGTCTTAATTGGGGGCAGCCGTTCCAGCGCGTGTGAATCCAGCCCCGGTTACCTGCTGCAGCTGCGGAGTTGGCATTGACAGTCTTACCCCCTGAAGTAATGGGAAAGGCCTCGGAAGTTCCTGCCGCCGCGGCGGAGTTAGCATTGACTGTCCTACCACCCGAAATGGATCATGCCTCAGAATTTCCGGCAGCTGCTGAAGAGTTGGGATTGAGTGCCCTAACGTCCCCACCGTCCTACGTCCACTTCTGACCTCTTCGAATGACCATCCTGCCCGCAGCTGATTTTGCCACCGCAGCTGAATTTCCTGGGTCTGCATCCGAAGAAGAAAATGCATTGACTGTATTTCCTCCTGCGATAAGCCCTGCCGACGCTGAACTTCCTGCAGCCACTGCGGAATTGGAAGTTGTATGACCCCTTGAAATACCGGCGGCACCATCCTATATCCCATTCTGACATCATTCAATGTCCATCCTTCCCCCAGCCGCTGTCGCCACAGCTGCTGATTTGCCGAGGTCAGCCCCCGAAATTCACCAAGCACTGAGTGTATTTGCGCCTGCGATAAGCCCCGCCGCCGCAGACATTCCTCCATCCACTGCAGAGTAAATTCATATGATTGTTCTACCGACGACAAGAACGTCCTAGGTCTCTGCCCGAACTCTTCCGATGTCCGTCCTGGCAACATCAGCTGTTGACGCCACCTGTCATCTTGTGATCTACGCGACTCACTAAAAATCGACGTAGTCGTAGTTGTTGGGCTGGTGTAAGGAGCTGTTCTTTCGTTGATGTTATGATTATGTCTGGGATCGGGACAGGCAGATAATAAAAAAAGGGATAATGGTAAAAAACTCGTAAACGAAATAATTTTATTCATAAAGTAACCTCCAAAGCTTTCCATATATCCTGCCATACTTCACAGCCAAAATTTTTTCGTTGATATGGTCCCCGCTCACGTCTCTATATACATTGGTTGCACCTCCTGTTTGTAATGTTTAGATACTTCCCTCTGCAATTTCGACATTCATTCTTTCTGAAGACGTTCCGACAGCTGCACTTAAGCAACACTGTAAACTGCGATTATCAAGAATGTGATAAACCATACAGTTGAAATCACTTTTATAATTATCTCTGATAAATTCCCATAAGGTGTGCTTATAGGATTTTATACAATTGATAATATATATTTTGAATACAATTGTCTAGAAGTTAATCGGCTTTGTACTTAAACTTTTTCTATACCTCTTATAAAATTAGGACTAAATAAGTAATTACATTTATTAGCTTTTTTTGTCAACTCAATAATTTATTTTTTGTAACTCCTTATTGTTAACAACACCATTTTTTATGGTTAATTAACATGTAACCAAATATATATCGAAAGAGAAGACAATGACAAAAATAAAAACATCATTAAATTGGTCAGTTATATTTAACATTTTTAGTATTGTTTTAAGTTCCTGCCAAAAAAAACGCTTTTATTGTGAATAGAATAACTGTCCTCAAAAAAAATAGAACATACGAGAAACAAAAAGATCAAATACATCTTCAGATAATATATTATCACAATTTTTAAACTAGGAAATTTGGAAAAAATAATATTGCATACTATCCATACTATGAATAATGGTGAGGAATGGTATTGTAATCTTAAGGATTACCCATGCCATGGTTTGTCTACATACGAAACTTTTTGAGATCTTCGCCTGATATTTTAAATGCATTACCAAATGGTTCATACTTTTTCAGGTCGATAATAATTTAATTCAGTCAGAGAGGATGATAGCTTCTATTTATAAGAAACCATTAATCGATGGTGCTCGTGCGGTATGTGTATGTGATTTAGTGTTCAAAAAAGGAAAGCCATTTAAATATATGGAAGAATGGTATGTGGATTCATATTCAAACTCGTCATCATCATCGTCAGAATCATTTAGTTCACCAAGTTCATCAATCTCTGCACACATCACCTTAGCCATTAACTATAAATTCAAAAACTCAACCTGCTTGTAACCATATCCCAATTTTCTACTGACCAGTATGCTAATTTAACTCAAATTATTGAGTGTGTTAATTTAATATATGCTGACTAATAGCGGCCTCAACATATTTTTCTCTTATATTAATACAGCATAGACAAAGCTATGGTGACATATATCTATTTTTGGTTGTAAGTTTATGAATGTATTTTATTTGTTTGGCATGTCCGACATTCACACCACTAATATCTCCACCACCACTCGCAGTAAATACGTCGAACTCCTAAATTGTCCAAATTAGAAGGCATTAGGTAGAATGCAAACAAATGCATTAACCGCCAAAAAGAGATTAGAGAAACACTCAAAGCTGACAAAAAAAGATAAATACTTAAAAAGAATGATTTCATCGAATGATTATGGTGAAAATACAAAAAGAATTATTAAAAGGTTCAATATTCTAAAAGGTAGATAAGTAATTGAAAATGACGCTTTGGACCGCGATGTAATTCAGGTTTCAGATATTCATAACCCTGGATTTAATGCTTAGTTGCGCAAAGGGCCAATGCTGTTTTGGCGTCAGAATGCCCTTGTTTAGCTGCTTTTTCAAACCAATTGACTGCCTTATTGTAGTTTTGTTTTACTCCGTATCCGTTGAAATACATCTCCCCCAAGTTGTATTGAGCCTTGGCATTTCCTTGTTTTGCTGCTTTTTTGTACCACTTAAATGCTTCTTTATAATCTTGATTTACACCATGTCCTTTGTAACACATCCAACCCAAAATACCCTGGGCGTAATCATCCCCTTGTTCGGCCGCTTCTTTATACCACTTAAATGCTTCTTTATAATCTTGATTT
>BNVZ01000090.1 GCA_025998475.1 Endomicrobiia bacterium
ACCCCCAAAAAGAGATCAAACAAACACTAAAAAGCTGACAAAAGAAGATAAGGAGTTAAACAGGGAGATTTCATCAGATGATTATAGTAGAAAACATTAAAGTATTTGTTAAAAGGTTCAAAATAGTACAGAATAGATATAGAAACCGTAAAAGACCCTTTGGACTGCGATTTAACTTGAGTTTCAGGTATTTGTAATTCTAAAATTTAATACTCAAAGTTGTGCGGGAGGTTTAGTGTTCACATTGTTGTTTAATCTAAAAATACAAGAACTCCTTAAGATTTGAGTATAATTACAGAATCTGTAATTTGATATTAATGCCAAAAATCTTGTTGAATTATTGAAATGAACGCGGTTGCCAAAATGGGAAAGCTAAAGGAAGAATTAGAATGTCCAATATAAGGAATTTTTGTATTATAGCTCATATAGATCACGGTAAGAGTACTCTTGCCGATAGGCTTCTTGAATATACCGGGACAATTTCTCTTAGGGAAATGAGAGATCAGATTCTTGACGGTATGGAATTGGAGAGAGAAAGAGGAATAACAATAAAAGCAAAAGCCGTAAGGATGAATTATACTGATAAAAACGGCGAAAAATACGTTCTTAATTTAATTGATACTCCCGGACATGTTGATTTTACATACGAAGTGTCAAGAGCTCTTGCTGCGTGCGAAGGCGCGATTTTAGTAGTTGACGCTACACAAGGTGTAGAAGCACAGACGCTTGCAAATACTATGCTTGCAAAAAATGCGAATCTTAAAATAGTTCCAGTAATAAATAAAATAGATTTACCTACGGCAGATACGGACAGCACTTATGAACAGATGAACGAAAGTCTTGATGTTGATGTTGAGCCTATCCTTGCTAGCGCGAAAGAAGGTATAGGAATTGGAGAGATAGTAGATTCTGTAATTGCAAATATTCCTTCCGCCAAAATTGTGAGAGAAGAACCTTTGTCTGCTTTAATATTCGATTCATTTTATGAGTCTTATCGCGGTGTTATAGTTATTATAAGGGTGTTTGATGGTATAATACGAAAAGGTATGAAGATTAGATTTATGGCATCAGAAGCGGAATATGAAGCGCTTGAAGTGGGATATATGAAAATAACGATGGTTGAATGTGACGAGCTTGCTTCAGGAGATGTGGGTTACGTAGTTGCCGGGATAAAAGATATACGCGATATAAAAATTGGAGACACAATTACAGACGCCATAAATCCCACAAAAAATCCTCACGAAGGATACAAGGAAGTAAATCCTTTTGTTTTTGCTGGACTTTACCCTAACAGTACATCTGAATACGACGGTCTAAAAACTGCTTTAGAAAAATTGAAGCTTTCAGATTCTTCTCTTGTATATTTTCCTGAAACATCCATAGCTTTAGGGTTTGGTTTTAGATGCGGATTTTTGGGATCTTTGCATTTAGAAATAGTTAAAGAAAGACTTGAAAGAGAGTTTGGTTTAAATCTTCTAGTGACAGCGCCAAACGTTGTTTATAAAGTAAAAACAGAAGGTAATTTTATAACAATAGACAATCCTGCAAAATTTCCAGATAATGCCAATATTGAAGAAATTTGGGAACCGTATATTGAAGCAACAATAATTTGTCCACTAGATTATTTAGGGTCTATGCTTACGCTTTGCCAGCAGAGAAGAGGTAAGCAGATATCGATGAAGTATATGAACACAAAAATAACAGTACTAAAATATCATATGCCTCTTGCAGAAATTATTGTAGGTTTTTATGACGCTTTAAAATCGGTTTCAAAAGGATATGCTTCTTTTGATTATGTGCATATAGATCCTCAACTTGGAGATTTGGTAAAACTTGAAGTTATGATTAATTCTGAGGCTGTCGATGCTTTTACTGTTATAATTCATAAAGATAAAGCGCAGACCATCGCGCATTATCTTACCGAAAAATTAAGAGGCATTATCCCTAGACACATGTTTGAAATTCCTGTACAGGCAAAAGTAAATAATAAAATAGTTGCCAGAGAAACCATACCTGCTATGCGTAAAGATGTTCTTGCAAAATGTTATGGCGGTGACATATCAAGAAAACGTAAGCTCCTCGAAAAACAAAAAGAAGGTAAACGTAAAATGAGACAGTTCGGTAGAGTTGAAATTCCACCGGAAGCATTTATTGCTGTTCTTAAGATAGACTAATAGTTGAGCGCTGTTTTTTTGATGTCTTGCTGTGTTGTAATCATCCGTTTGTCGCATGAAGATCCTGCATCAGCTTGACAGTTCTGAAAGATTCGTATACAATCATTAAAAAAAAGGGGTTCTATTATTGTGGACTTGAGTCTTTTTGTCTCTTTTATTGTTGGCTGGGTTGTTTTTGCAACAGTTGTGTTAGTGTTAGTGATGAAAAGTTGTGTTGCTGCTAAATTAAAGCTTTTTGTTGCTGGGTGGGTTGTTTTAATAACAGTTCCAGTGATGTTAGTGGCAAAAGATCATAGTGTTCTTATAGAATCAAAGCTCTTTATTATTGGGTGTATTCTTTTTGTAACAGCTATGATGCTGTTAGTGATAAAAAAGTATTTCAAAACCCAAAAATCTCAAGAAAACTTCAAAAATGCTTATTCATTGGTTGATACACTTTGGACAGCTCTTGTAATGGCATCTTTTATTATGTTTTTCTTTGTGCAGACTTTTAAAATTCCATCGGGTAGTATGAGAAATACTCTTTTAGAAGGCGATCGTCTATTTGTAAATAAATTTATTTATGGATTTAAAATTCCTTTTGCAAGCAATGGTAAACGTTACATGGCTTTACGTAATATAAAGCGTGGCGATATAGTTGTTTTTCAGGCTCCTCCTGAGGCTTTGTTGAGTTCTGAAATAGAACAGAGGATAGCAAGAGATTTTATAAAGAGATGTGTAGCTGTTGCGGGTGATAAAGTTGAGGTAATAGATAAAAAACTTTATATAAATGGCGTTAATGGCAGAGAACCTTATGCATCTTTTAAAGATAAGAAAATTATTCCAAAAGACTCTGATTTGGTTGCCAATAACGAAAATTATCAGAGATCTTGGAGGAAAGGCGGATTTGTTCATCATATTGAAACTGTAAGGGATAATTTTGGTCCGGTAATTGTACCTGATGGACATTATATGATGATGGGTGATAACAGAGATTGTTCTTCTGATTCTCGTTTTTGGGGTCCTTTACCTGATAAATACGTGAAAGGTAAGTCGTTGTTTCGTTACTGGCCTATTAAACGATGGAGGCTGATATGACATGGACTACTTGGTGCATAATCGCAGCGGTGCTTGTTATTTTTGAAGTAATAACGACGTCTGTTTTTTTCTTTATGTGTTTTGCTGTCGGTGCTGCTTTTGCTGCAATAACATCTTATTTCGTTGGTTCAGTGCCAATCGGAGTTATTGTTTTTGTAATTGGCTCCGTCCTATCTTTGTATCTTGTAAGACCAATATTTAAAAAAGCGACAAGCAAGTCTGGCACCGTTAACTCTAATGTAGATGCTCTAATTGGGGAAGATGCCGTAGTGACCGAAAAGATAATGCCTTTTAAAACAGGGTTTGTAAAAGTATTTAGTGAAGTTTGGCGGGCGGAGGCCGATGTTGAAATTGAATCGGGTGATACGGTGAAAGTAGAAAAAGTAATAGGCACGACGTTGGTAGTTAAAAAAATTTATAGAAAATAAAATTTGAAGGGGAGGGACAAAATGTCAATACTTGTTGGGGTCATCGTAACTTTTGTGGTTGTTTTCATAGTAAATTCTGTAAAAATAATAAGACAATACGAAAAGGGCCTTGTCGAAACTTTAGGTAAATATACAGAGACGAAAAGTTCAGGGGCAAATATTATTATTCCTATGTTTCAGAAAATATTAAGGGTCGATATGAGAGAACGCGTTATTGACGTTCCTCCCCAGAGTGTTATTACAAAGGATAACGTTTCTGTGGTTGTGGATGCTATTATTTACTTTCAGGTTACGGATCCTGTAAAAGTTGTTTATAATATCGAAGATTTTGCTCTTGCCGCTTTAAAACTTGCGCAGACAAATTTGAGAAATGTGATTGGTGATATGGAATTAGACAGCACATTAACTTCAAGAGAAAAAATTAATACTCAGTTGAGAGTTGTAATGGACGAAGCTACCGATAAATGGGGTGTAAAAGTTACAAGAGTTGAAATACAAAAGATTGATCCGCCAAGAGATATTACCGACGCTATGTCAAAACAGATGAAAGCCGAGAGAGAAAAAAGAGCAAACATTTTGGAAGCGGAAGGCTTAAGACAAGCTGCAATTCTTAAAGCCGAAGGTGCAAAACAGGCCGTTATTCTTGATGCAGAAGCTGTAAAAGAAAAACAGGTACTAGAAGCGACCGGAGAAGCTGAAGCAATAAGAAAAGTTGCAGAAGCTGAAAAATACAAGGTAGAGGTAGTTTATAACGCTATCCATGAAGGCAAACCTACCAATGATCTTATTGCCATTAAGTATCTTGAAGCTCTAGAAAAAGTTGCCGATGGCCAAGCAACAAAGATTTTTCTGCCTTTAGAAACTGCCGGGGTTACGGCATCGATCGGTGGTATAGCGGAACTTTTTAAAAATGATGTAAAAAATATTCAGGAAACTAAAAAATAAAAAATAGTTGTTAACAAGATTTCAAAATTTGAAGTTATAACTAAACTCTATTAATGAGATGAAAAGAAAATGGTTAACGCAAGGCATTATGGGCATTCAGGTTTTATCTAATTTTTGTATTTTGACGCATTTTTGTAATTTTAATTGATAAATATGGTTTTGACACCAAAAACTCAAAAATGATACTCTCCTTCTTTTTCATACTCTTTGGTGTGTCTTTATCTGTCGGGTTTCTCTAAAAATTCAGAAAGCGAGTTGTTGTCAGCACGCCTTTGCTTTTTGTGAGTACCGGCTGTTGTTTTTTACGACAAAATGCCTAAAAACAAGGATTGCTGCGGTAAATACGGAGATCTGCCTGCCAAAACCACGTGTTTTTAGACATGTTATTAAGGGATATTTGAGCATGTCAATGAGAACGTAAGAAAGAGAAAGAAACAGGATAGAAACTAAGATTCGTTCACGAGCGGAGTATGTATCTATTTGGACATAGAAAACAATCATTAGACCTCTTAATAACTAACATATAAAAGTACAATAGAAGTACTATGAAACAGAAAAAGAAAGCATGTGGGTCGGGTGGAATGAATGGGTTTAGTATTAATGGGAGTAAAGAAAGGGACATTTGACAAAACAGTAAGGATAGTCAGGAAAGAAGAAAAGATAGCGAGAGGGGGCAAAAAGGTTCAAAAATAGTCTAAAAATAGATAAGTAATAGCAAAAGACCCTTTGGACTGCGATTTAACTTGGGTTTCAGGTATTTGTAATTTTGAATTTAACACTTAGTTGTGCAAGAGGTCTAATGGGTTTTTAAAAACAACAAAAAGATGATTTTATATATAAAAACATGCTGTTTATTAAAAACCCGTAGTTGTTTTAATCCGTTTGTTTTTGCTTGACAAGAGTCTAGTAGTGTGCTATAAACGCT
>BNVZ01000091.1 GCA_025998475.1 Endomicrobiia bacterium
TGTAATAACTAAATGGAAATTTGTAAGTCTAAATATTCTTTTTAGTGATTTTATATGCTTGAAAACTACTCTCTGTTGCTATAAATCTTTGCCTTAAAGCAATAATATGCTGTAATCATCTATACTCGTTATCAAAAGTCTCTCTAAAAACTCTAACAAAAGACTGTTGCCATGCCTTTGTTCTTTGGTACCAGATGTTTTTTTACAGGCGAGATACCTCAAAACAAGGTTAGCATGCATAGCAAATACGAAAACCTACAAAAACAATTGATTTTCAGAGACATTAGACCTCTTAATAACTAACATATAAAAGTACAATTAGAAGTACTATGAAACAGAAAAAGAAAGCATGCGGGTCAGATGGAATGGGTTTAGTATTAATGGGAGTAAAGAAAGGGACGTTTGACAAAACAAAGGATAGCAAGGAGTAAGAAAAGAAAAAGGGGGAGTGGGTGAGCAAAGAGAAAATTGAGTACAGAGAATATTGTAAAGATGATGTTTGAATACTTTAGGGCCAATACCCAAACATATTGCCACAAGAGACAGTTACAATGTCAGCAAAAGTTGTGGATATAAACATAGGGTATTAGGGCATAATTATCGTAGGAGATAGTTACAATGTCAGTGAAAGTTGTGCGTATATAGGGCGATAGATTATTCGGACATATTATCGCAAGAGACAGCTACAATGTCAGCAAAAGTTGTGGATATAAACATAGAGTATGCACAAGAAGCATTAATGAGTAGTGGGGGAAATACTTGATGGGAATATGTATTGATAAACAAAGCGCTAGCAGTAGAAGTAGCAGTGATTATGCTAGAGATTGACACAAAGACCTAAAAAAACAGCGAAAGTGGCGAAAGCGAAAAGAATAATAGACATACAATAACCGTTGGTAGTACTGGAAATTAAAGATGAGCAAGTAATATGCACAGGATAATAGGGCAAGGAGCACGATTTTAGTTTATTTTAGTAGGCATGTATTTATGCAAAGAAAGACGATAAGATACATGGCAGATACAGTTTAGTAGGCCTTAGGCAAAATACATACAAATACACTAGTTCTAAAAAAAGAGATCAAACAAACACTAAAAAGCTGACAAAAGAAGATAAGGAGTTAAATAGAAAGATTTATCAGATGATTATAGTAGAAAACATTAAAGTATTTGTTAAAAGGTTCAAAATAGTACAGAATAGACATAGAAACCGCAAAAGACCCTTTGGACTGCGATTTAACTCAGGGTTTCAGGTATTTGTATTCTTGAATTTAATACTCAAAGTTGTGTGAGGGGTCTAATGAGTATGAGTGACAAATGGATGACTTAGAAAGTAGATTTCAAAAATACATAAACAGGGTTTAATTTATGGTCAAAAGTCTACTTATTTCAGGTGAATATTAAGCAATACTACAAGGCAACTTTACGTGGGTTTGATTGTCAGTCTTGTATTTGCCGCGCTAACCCTTGCTTTAGGTGTCTTGTTGTAAGAACGAGCTAGTTACCAAAACAAGTTCATGGGTTGACGGCGGCTTTGCTATAAAGTTTTTAAAGACAGAGCTATAAATGTAATGAAAACGAACATGATATTTTTAAACAAGGGTCAATACTTGAGGGATTGAAGAAATTTAATAATGCGAAATATACTAAAAAATAAATTAAAATCATTTAAAAAATCTTTAGCAAAAACAATTTTAGATAAAAGAAGCAAATTAATAAAATCCTTAGATATAAATCAAATTAAATCAATTTTATTCTTTAGGGATGATGACAAGATTGGGGACATTGTAGTTTCTACTTTACTTTTTAGGGAGATAAAAAAGAAATATCCTGGTATTAGTATTGTAGTTCTTTGCGGTAAGAATAACAGAGAAATATTAAAATATAACAATAACGTTAACCAAATATATGAGACAGGTAAAAATTTTTTTAAAAATATTTTCCTTTTTAGGAAATTAAAAAAACGTAACATAAATCTTGCTGTAGATTTTTATACTTTCAGCCCGCGTTTTAAACGTCTGTTAATGCTTCGTATTGTTTCAGCAGAATTTCTTATAGGTTTTTATAAGAATTCATACAATATTTACGATTTATCGACAGATGTAAACTTTTTTAATAAGCATATTTCAAAAAGATATGAATATTTGTTAAATATGTTAAAAATTGAGAAACCGGATTTGAAGTACGATGTAACCTTGAGCTCCAATGAAGAAAACAAAGCTTTTGAACTAGTAAAAAAATGTGGTTCAAGGTATAGCATAGTCTTAAATCCTTTTGCCGCAAGTAAGCATAGAAGTTTTAGTTTCAATAAGCTTAAAGAATTAGTTGGTCTATTAGAAAATAAAATCGATTGCTGTTTATTTATTTTATGTCAGGAATCAAATAAAAAAGAAGTAAAATCGTTAGAAAACGATAAAACTTTTATAATTTCATTTAAATCGGTGCTGGAAAGCGCGGCTTTAATAAAATATGCTGAGGCAGTTATTACTCCAGATACCTCAATAGTCCATATTGCAACTGCTTTTAATAAAAAAACGGTCGCTTTGTATTTAGATTATTCAGACACTTATGAAAAAATTGATACAATATGGGGACCCAATAATCCTAATGCCATTCAACTTTCTGTCAATACAAAAAACAAAAGATTGAAAAATGATATAGAAAATATACCAAATATGGATATTTTAAACGCTTTGCAAAAACTTTTATAGGAATTTTAATATGAAGGTAATGGATTCGGTGCCTGTATATAACAGAAAAGAATATCTTGAAATCACCACTAGGTCGTTATATGAATGTTCAAATATTGATAAAGTTACATTAGACCTCTTAATAATTAACAGTAGAAGTACTATGAAACAGAAAAAGAAAGCAGGCGGGTCGGGTGGGAATGGGATTAGTATTAATGGGAGTAAAGAAAGGGACGTTTGATAAAACAAAGGATAGCAAAGAGAGAAGAAAAGATAGGGGGGGGAAGGAGGGTAAAAAGATTCAAAATAGTCTAAAGAATAGTTAAGTAATAGCAAAAGACCCTTTGGACTGCGATTTAACTTAGGTTTTAGGTATTTGTGTTATTCATTTGTAATTCTAAAATTTAATACTCAAAGTTGCACAAGAGGTCTAATGCTAAAATGGTAGTCTTACGCGGGTCGGCATGGCAGTCCCAGACGATTTTATGTTGCCTGCTATCTTAAAAAGAAGTCTGTTGTATCTATCGCAAAGGATAGGGCGAGGGATTGCCTCTTGACGCAAAATATTTTTCATGCATTTGTCGTGATAGTAGAGGAACTGTGCAAAAATTTAATTTACAAACTTTAATCGTTTTTGCTTTAGTATTGATTTTTGGTCTTTGTATAAAATTCTCTTTCTTGTCTCTTTTGGCTGTCGTTATCGCTTTAGTCGCTTTATTTATTTATACAATGAGGGATGCGCAAGGGTTAAAATACAATCAATATAAATATTTTGTAGTTATATCCGCTGCTTTATATTTTATAGCGTTGCTGTTTTCGTCTTCCGCTGTTATAATTCTTGTTCTATTTGCAGGGTATGAGATATCCAATGGAAGAACTTGGAAAGTTGCAACTTTAAGACTTCTTCCTGTTTTTATTATCACACTGTTTATGATGTTTATGAAGCCTATAGCCAAATTGCTTTAAGTTGCATCTTGTCACAGTTTCAAAAGATGCAGGTAAGTTTGGTATAAAATCCTATGTTTCCTGCCGTTGATCTGCACCCCAAAAAGTGGTGCTGGTATCTTTTTGTAGACAAATTTATAAAAATCCTTATTTCTCAATTAAAACTGCAAAATGTATCAGAATACAAAAAATCAGGAATTATTATGGGAAACGTCAGAATGTTTAATGCCATAAACAATTGTAGACCAATCCGATTTTTTAGAAAAATATAAAGAATTTAAAACATTTTTCCCCGGGCATTATATACCACTAACCCACTTGCATGCGCTGCGGTAAATTCAGTTATTTGATATATCGCATATCGCAACAAGATACAATTTTACAGAAACTACAACCTAAAAATAAAACACATAGAAAAAGAACTTACGGAATTGTCCAAACATAATAAAGTAGAAAATATAAGACATTGCAGCGTGATGGTTAGAATAGAAATTGTTGAAGACAAAAAACATGCAAATCCTATGATTACAAACTAAAAACAGGAGCAAAAATCTTCATCAAAATAAGAAACGCGAGTCATAATAAGGATACTCAACGATATTTATTATTGTTATGCTTTTACCGCTTATAATAACCAACCAAGAAATATCAAGACAACTGGCTCAATTAAAGCGGAATTAAACAATTTATGATACGCGTATAAATTTTAAAAGGTCTCTCTAAAATCCACAGTCTTTACAGACTTTCATATTTACATGCTAACCTTGTCTTAAGGTATCTCGCCCGTAAAAAATAACATCTGGTACCAAAGAACAAAGACATGGCAACATTAGACCTCTTGCATAACTAAGTATTAAATTCAAGAATACAAATACCTGAAACTCAAGTTAAATCGCAGTCCAAAGCGTCTTTTACGGTTTTCTGTATCTATTCTGTACTATTTTGAACCTTTTAACAAATACTTTAATGTTTTCTACTATAATCATCTGATAAATCTTTCTATTTAACTCCTTATCTTCTTTTGTCAGTGGGTGTTTCTTTGATCTCTTTTTTTAGAACTAGTGTGTTTGTATGTATTCTGCCTAAGGCCTCCTAAATTGTATCTGCCATGTATCTTATAGTCTTTCTTTGCATAAATACATGCCTACTAAAATAAACCAAAATCGTGCTCCTTGCCCTATTATCGCTGTGCATATTACTTGCTTGCCTTTAATTTAACTACTACCAACGGTTATTGTATGTCTATTATTCTTTTCGCTAAACCACTTTTGATTTAACTACTATCAACGGTTATTGTATGTCTATTATTCTTTTCGCTAAACCACTTTCGCTGTTTTTTTAGGTCTTTGTGTCAATCTCTAGCATAATCACTGCTACTTCTACTTCTAGCGCTTTTCTAGCGCTTTGTTTATCAATACCTATTCCCTCTAGTGCATATTCCCCACTATTATTAATACTTCTTCTACGTGCTTTATCGTCCTATATGCACAACTTTTGCTGACATTGTCTCCTTACGATAACTAGTTTTCCTTATCAATACCTATTCCCATCTAGTATATTCCCCACTACTCATTAATGCTTCTTGTGCATATCCTATGTCTATATCCACAACTTTTGCTGACATTGTAGCTGTCTCTTGTGATAATATGTCCGAATGTTCTATCGTCCTATAGGCACAACTTTTGCTGATATTGTAGCTATCTCTTGTGACAATATGTTTAGGTATTGCCCTAAGGTATTCAAAACATCATCTTTACAATATTCTCCATACTCAATTTTCTCTTTGCTCACCTACTTGCCCTATCTTTTCTTACCTCCTTGCTATCCTTTGTTTTATCAAATGCTTTCTTTACTCCCATTAATACTAAA
>BNVZ01000092.1 GCA_025998475.1 Endomicrobiia bacterium
AAAAATAACAAATTTAATGCCTTTGCAGGCTTTCAAACCCTAAACCAAAACCAGTAATGCTCACACTGTGGTGATTTATTTTATCTTTTAAAATACGCTTGAGCTGTGACAAAATATTGTTTATTTTTTTAAAAATTGATTTTATATTTAAATTGGAATAGTTTTTGCATAACTAACATATAAAAGTAAGACAGAAGTATTATACAACGGAAAAGATAGGGCAAAGAGTAAAAAAGTTAAAAGTAGTATAGAATCGACATAGAGCTAAAAAAGACCTTTTAAACTGTTATTTAATCCTAATTGTGATATTTATAATTCTTGAATTAATAATCAATTATTCAATAGATCTAAAAAAACACTTTTATTATAATTAGTTATTAATATATTTCACTAATGATCACACCCTAAAACTTTATATCAAAACAAAGTGTTTAAGATAAAAATGATATTTTTCTATATTATACAGCAACTTGGCAAGTTGTATCGATAACTTTTTGTATTTTTCTTGTAGTAATTTTCATGATATAATCATCTTTATCTTTGTTTAATTCATACTCAACTCGTGACATGGTGCTTCCATCACTTAATATATAATTCTTAAAATCTTCACTTTCTGTAATTTTTTCAAATTCTTTTTTTCTATTACCTTTGAAATTATGCCATTTTGCATTGTTTAATTTTAGTGAGTTGATTAAAGTCATCAGATTAGCCTTAAAACGACCTACTTTTATTAAGCTTTTTTCTACGTGATTTAATAATAGGAACATTAACGAATTTTTAATTTTACACAAAGCTTTACTTCTACGTATTGTTTGCCTTTCCATGAGCATATTACTGTACAAAGGTGAAAATTCTACCCTAATAGTCGTAGGAATATTATTATTTCTATATTCTGTGAATGTAGCTGTTTGTAAAAACTTAAATGTAACACTTTTTACTTCTCCTTCTAATTCTGAAAAATCAAAATAGAAAGGAGTATTTTCTAAGTCGCTAATAGCTCTTTTGATTTTTGTATACTGCCTTCCACCTAAATCGTATAAATTTTTATATCCTAACATATCGGCAATGTTCTTAACTGATACATTGCAAAAACAAATTTTAGTATTGTTAGTATATTCCATGTACCAAGATCCATATTCTTCCCACACTGAAGTTAATGCATATATGACGCGGTGATTAAATATCTTTAACATTCCTCTTGCTTTATCATTTTTAAATGCCTTACCTTTCACGAGTGTTATATATTTTTCTTTGCCTTGTATCATTGTTGGGTAAGACATTAATATTACTTCTTCAGTTTTTTTTGGATTTGTTGTTTGTGAAAAGAAGGCATTATCAGTTAATGTTAAAACTTTTAAAAATTGATTAATCTCTCTTGCTGATGACAGCGATTTTTCAATATATGGTGCATTTATAGTTTTATCAATTTCTTTTGATGCCTTTACAATGTCAACGAATTTTAATAGGTTGGTCTTTTTATCACCAATTGTTTTTATAGATTTGTTAGCAGTTTTAAAAGGTGGTTTTTCTTTATTTGCAGGGTCTGATTCAAATAGATAAGTAATATGTTCTTTTTTGGTTTTTTTTATATTTCCTAGCCTATGCTGATATCTTGATTCTGACAGTATTTCTCTAGCTATACCTTCACCGAATTGCTTGATTTTTTTACTGAAGTATTTGTCACTGTGAGTATCTTTCGCATAATCTTTGATTTCCTCTAATAAATCTTTTTCACTTTCAGTTAGTTTATAATTTTCTTTTAACATTTAACATTCCTTTTTTTTGTCTTTTGTTTGTTAAAAAAATTTTCGTGAGAAAATCGTTTTATTGTCATAACGTTATTCCTATCGTTATTCTTAACGTTGTTCTATAAAAAAAATTGAAATATGATATCATCTCACGGTGTTGTTCACATAGCAAATTTAAAGTTGCATTTTAGATTTGCTGTACAGACTGGCTCCTTTTCTATTTTGCTTAGGAGTCATCTTGTTGTAACCTGAAGATATCGTATATGGTTACTCCAAATGGCAATAGCTGGGACTATCTGACTATGTTGTAAGTGAGTAATAAAAATTCAAGTAAGGAGGTACAAAACTGCAAACATTCGAGCTTTTCCGATGAAACATGGGCTTAGAAAATGTTCACTACATGCTCTATAACTGCTTGGCTGTGATGTTTTTACTTTTCAGTCAAGGCTTGTGCGGGTGGCATAAGGGATGTAAATCTCTTGGTACCACCAAACATAAAGCATAAAACTTGCTTTTTGCTGATAGATATGGAAGACACATGGCCAAGGGCAGAGAAGTGCATGTCTAGCGTTGTTGTTCCATAAAAAAACGGTAAACATGCAACATTGTGCAAGGATTTATACGAAATCGAGCGATACTTCTTGCGTTTGCAACGCTTTTGCAATATATTTTAGCGACATAATAGGCATTGTATAAATTTATTTGCGAGATTTATTATGTTTGCTATATAATTGTATTGTAGAGTAGTGTTATTCGCATGAGTGCGCTCTTTAAACTAAAGAGGTATTTATGGAAGAAAAAGTTCATTCAAGTCGCAATCTCCAAAGTCGTCATATTCAATTTATTGCACTTGGGGGGATAATAGGCACCGGTCTTTTTTTGGGTGCTGGAAACGCGATTACTTCGGCTGGACCATCTGCTATTCTTGCATATTTATTGGTAGGAACTATAGCATTTTTAGTTGCACGTCAACTTGGCGAGATGAGCGCAAACGAACCTGTCGCAGGCTCTTCTGCCCATTTTGCTTATAAGTACTGGGGTAAATTCCCGGGATTTTTAGCAGGGTGGAATTATTGGCTTGAATATGTTCTTTCCGGTATGGCAGAGCTTACCGCTGTGGCGGCATGCGCTCAATATTGGTTTCCTGGTACGCCTACTTGGGTATTTGCTTTGATCTTCTTTGCATTAATAAACATAACCAATCTTGTAACTGCAAAAATGTACGGAGAAATAGAATTTTGGTTTTCGTCTGTTAAGATAATTGCAATAATAGCAATAATTTTAATCGGTGGATACATACTCTTCTTTGACCCTAATTTGATCACGGGAGCTTCCATTAAAAATTTATGGCAGGCGGCAACCGTTGGGCCTCACGCTGGCGATAAGATGTTCAGTGGATTTTTTTCGTGTGGGGCTATGGGGTTTGCTCTAACTTTTGCTATGGCAATTTTTGCTTTTGACGGCTTAGAACTTATTGGTCTATCGGCTGCAGAAACGAAAAACCCTGAAAAGGCTATCCCTAAAGCTGTAAACCAAGTCATGCTTTATATTTTAATTCTGTACATAGGCGCATTTGTTGTGCTTTTATCATTATTTCATTGGAGCAGTTTGAGCGTAACGGACAACCCGTTTGCGATGGTGTTTGACAAGCTTGGTTTTAAATATGCTGCTTCTGCTTTAAAGTTTATTGTTTTAACTGCCGCTTTATCTGTCTATAGCAGCTGTATTTACAGCAACGGTCGTATGCTTTATGGGCTTGCTCTAAAGAAAAATGCTCCAAAAATTCTTTCTAAAACTAATAAAAAAGGTATACCAACATATGCAATTGTTTTATCGGGAGTTTTAACATTTTTAGTAGTCCCTCTAAATTACTTTATTCCAAATTGGACGAGTGCTTTTGAAATAATTGTAAATTTTTCAGTTATAGGTTCCATTATCAATTGGAGTATTATGTCGATAGCTCATTTAAAATTCAAAAAAAATAAAAAGCTTAAACATTGCGAAACAATATTCCGTTCTCCGCTTTATCCGTATTCAAATTATATTGCACTTGCATTTCTTGCCTTTGTAGTAATTATTATGGCAACGCCTCGGTGTGGTATGCTAAAACAAGCGATTGCGCTGCCAATTTGGATATTGGTTGTATACATTGGGTATAAAATCAGTAAACGAGAAAAAAATCAACAGGAAGAAAGCCAATGACCCAGATTCAAGAAAGTCACTTAAAGCGTAATTTAAAAAGTAGACACATTCAATTTATGGCTCTTGGTGGAGCGGTCGGAACAGGTTTGTTTTTATGTGCAGGAAACACAGTCTTTGTAGCAGGACCTTCTGTAATACTTGGATATTTGATTGCTGGAATAATGACATTTTTAGTTATGCGCCAGCTTGGCGAGATGACTACGCAAGATTCGTCCGCTGGCGCTTCAAGCTATTTTGCTTACAAATATTGGGGAAAGTTCTCGGGATTTTTAGCCGGCTGGAATTGTTGGATTTTACAGATTTTGGTGGGTATTACTGAACTTACCGCCGCCGCCGCGTATACACAATATTGGCTCCCTGGTTTGGCCACTTGGAAAGCAGCTTTATTTTTCTTTGCGATCATAAATATCGTAAATCTAACAACCGTAAAAGCATGTGGCGAAATAGAGTTTTGGTTTTCATCCATAAAGGTATTTGCTATTTGTGCAATGATATTAGCAGGCACGTATATACTTTTTATAAATCCCGATTTAATTGCAGGCGCTACCATTAAAAACTTATGGCAGGCTTCAACCGTAGGAATTCATGTTGGAGATAAGCTTTTTAGTGGATTTTTCCCGCATGGGCTTATAGGGCTTGTCGCTGCTTTTCCTGCCATTAATTTTGCTTTCGGTGGACTTGAATCTATAGGCATTGCTGCGTCAGAAACTGAAAATCCTACAAAAACAATACCTAAAGCTATAAATCAAGTTGCAATCCTAATTATAGTTTTTTATGTAGGTTCTCTTGTAACGCTTTTATCGTTGTATCACTGGAGCAACTTAAGCGCATCAGACAGTCCATTTGTAATAATTTTCGATAGGGTAGGATTAAAATATGCCGCTTCTACTTTAAATTTTGTTGTTTTAACTGCCGCTTTATCTGTTTATAACAGTTGTATTTACAGCAACAGTCGTATGCTTTACGGACTTGCTTTGCAGAAAAATGCTCCGCAAATTTTTTCTAAAACTAATAAAAGAGGTATCCCAACGTCCGCAATTTATCTATCGGGAACCTTAACGTTTTTAGTGGTTCCTCTAAATTATTTTATTCCAAATTGGTTTGACGCTTTTAAAATGATTATGAGTTTCGTTGTTGTGTGCATTCTTATTAATTGGGGGATGATTACACTATCTCACATAAAGTTTAAACAAAAAAATCATAAAACGTTATTTCCTGCGCCGTTTTATCCTTACACCAATTACATAACACTTGCATTTATGCTTTTTATTTTGATTGTCATGGTGCTACCGCAATCTGGAATGGTCAAGCAAGTTGTTGTGTTGCCAATTTGGATATTGGTTGTTTACATATTTTATAAGTTTTTACAAACAAGAGAAGCAAAATAAGATTAAGTAATTTTAACTGTTTACTAAATTGTTCCTCAAGAAACAAGTATAATCAAGGTGTATAAGGGTGTTGGATATTGACACTAAATAGGGCTAAAGCCCGCATGTATCAAAATATCCAACACCACAAGGTAAAAAGCTTGATGAG
>BNVZ01000093.1 GCA_025998475.1 Endomicrobiia bacterium
TTGGAATAATAGCTTCGGCTTCTGGGGGAATTGAACCTCTTTTTGCTCTTGTTTACAAGAGAGCGCAGTGTCTTGACAATGAGGAAATGTATGAAGTAAACCCGTATTTTGAAAAGATTGCAAAAGAAAAAGGATTTTATTCTACCGAACTTATGGATAAAATAGCCGAAAAAGGAAGTATTGCAGAATTTAAAGAAATTCCTGATGAAGTAAGAAAGATATTTGTGACATCTCATGATATTACACCCGAAGATCATATAAAAATGCAGGCAGCTTTTCAGAAATTTACCGATAATGCTGTTTCTAAAACAGTAAATTTGCCAAATTCTGCAACAAAAGAAGATGTAAAAAAAGTTTATATCATTTCGTACAAGACAGGCTGTAAAGGTGTGACTGTTTATCGTGACGGCAGCAGAGATGTTCAAGTGCTAAATCTTGCAAATAATAAAGGAGAACCTGCACAAATTAAAGAAGTCAAACCAAGAGCTCGTCCTGTAAAAACAACAGGTTTTACATTCCTTATGCATACCGGTTGCGGCAAAATGTATGTTACCGTTAACGAGGATGACAGGGGCGTGTTCGAAGTGTTTACACAGCGCGGGAAATCAGGTGGATGTACCTCGTCGCAGGCAGAAGCCATAAGCCGTTTAATCTCTTTGGCCTTGCGTTCTGGAGTTAATCAAAATGTTATTATAAATCAGCTAAAAGGAATAAGGTGTCCAGTACCTATTTTAGCAGAAGGCGGAGTAATTTTATCGTGTGCAGATGCTGTTGCCAAAGCGTTAGAAGCATACAATAGAGAAAAGATGTCTCCTGAGCTTTTTAGACAAACTGCGCCTGCTTCAAATTTTTATGAGACTCAAAAGCATTATACGTCGGATTCAAGCGTTAATTTGACGGGCGCATGCCCGCAGTGTCCTGAATGTGGCGAAATGCTTACTTTTGCCGAGGGTTGCGCTTGTTGTCGCTGTTGCGGTTATTCTAGATGTTTCTAGTTTTATTTTATGAATTTAATTTTTTTTTGCTAAAGGTTGAAAATAAATGATTAACGATGATGGCTTCCAAATAAGCTTAACTACAGCATACGCAGGGTTTTCGTTCTGTTCTAGAAACTCCAGATGGTGGTTAGACAGTTAAGAGTTTTGTTGATATCGCTAAAATATATACAAAGTCTCTCCAAAAACCTCTTAAAATTTATCAAAAAAGAGTAAAGCAAAAGATATCTTTTTTTGATAAAAAAAGATATAATTTCCCTAGGAGATAAAGATAATCTTTGTCTGTGCAAAAAAGAGATTTTTTGTGTTTCGACAGAGAATTTTAAAATTTTCAAAAAAAAATCAGAGAAAAAGTCTTAAAAATAAAAAACTAGAGGTTTTTAGAGAAGCCCTTTTGTGCATAAAATGAAGAACAGGCTGAAAGCAAGGAAGGAGAGAAATTGTGAAAACGAGAAGGTAATAAGTGCAATTGTTTTATTTAGCCTTATTACCACGATTGTGTAGAATTTCTATTTTGATTATAAATTTTTGCCGTAAATAGCCAGAGGTTGACAGTATGTTTCCGTTACGACCTTTCAAAATTTACGGATATTTGCTCAAGCGTGCCCGTAAGTTTTTAATCTGTTCCAATAATCTTAAAAAATAACTTGCAACTTTGTGGCGCATGAAACGGAAGCATAATAAAAGTTGTGTCTGTAAAAATAAAAGTAATAGAATGAAACAAAAAAGAAGGAGAAAATAAGAGGTTAGAAATGGCAAAAGACAGAGATATTAATAAACAAAGAGAAAACACAGCGCCCGAAGTTATTACCGCAAATATTGCTCCGCGAAACATTGAGGATGAAATGAAAACTTCTTACATTGATTACGCTATGAGTGTAATTGTAGGAAGGGCTTTGCCTGATGTTCGTGACGGGTTGAAACCTGTGCATAGAAGAATACTCTATGCAATGAAAGAAATGGGGTTAAAACATAATACGGCGTATAAAAAATCTGCTAGAGTCGTTGGAGACGTACTCGGTAAGTATCATCCTCATGGCGATTCCGCAGTTTACGGTGCAATGGTTAGAATGGTGCAGGACTTTTCTTTGAGATATCCGATGATTGACGGACAAGGAAATTTTGGCAGCATAGATGGAGATTTTGCTGCAGCTATGCGTTATACAGAAGTAAGAATGGATGCTATTACTGATGAAATGCTTGTAGATTTGGATAAGAATACAGTTGATTTTATTTCTAACTACGATGGTTCTTTGAAAGAGCCTTCAATACTTCCTACAAAACTTCCAAGTCTTTTGATTAACGGTTCGGCAGGCATTGCAGTAGGTATGGCTACAAACATTCCCACACACAATCTTAGCGAGACTTGTGATGCATTGGTTGCCTTGGTAGATGATCCTGATCTTCCTGTCTTGGAATTAGCAAAATTTATTAAAGGGCCGGACTTTCCTACAGGTGCAATAATTTTAGGCAAGAGTGGCATTAAGGATTACATGGAAAAAGGTAGAGGCTCTGTAAAAATGAGGGCCAAAACCGAAATAGAAGAAATGAAAGGTGGCAGAGAAGCAATTATAGTTAACGAAATTCCCTATCAGGTAAATAAGACAAATCTTATAACTTCTATTGCGGATTTGGTAAAAGATAAAAAAGTTGATGGAATTTCAGACTTGCGCGACGAATCAGATCGTGATGGCATAAGGATAGTAATTGAAATTAAAAAAGATGCGAATGCTCAGGTTGTTTTAAATCAACTTTATAAACATACGCAGATGCAGTCTTCTTTTGGTGTTATAATGCTTGCATTAGTAAATAACAGACCAAAAGTAATGAACGTTAAAGAAATTTTAATACATCATATTGAACATAGAAAAATTGTTATCACAAGAAGAACAAAATTTGAATTACAAAAAGCAGAGGCAAGGGCTCATATTTTAGAAGGTTTAAAGATAGCCATAGACAATATTGACGCTATTGTTAAAATTATGAAAGAATCCCCCGATGAAGATACTGCGCGCGCAGCATTAATGTCAAAATTCCGTTTGACCAAAGTACAATCAGAAGCTATTTTAGAAATGAAAATTCGCCAGATAACTGGTCTTAAGAGAAAAGAAATTGATGAAGAATATTTAGAATTAATAAAGCTTATTGAGAAACTCTGTTCCATATTGGCAGACTCCAAAAAAGTGCTTACCATCATAAAAGATGAAATAATTGAAATAAAGAAAAAGTACGGTGATAAGAGGAAAACTCAAATTCAGGTTGCAGAAGCTGATTTCAATATCGAAGATTTGATTCAAGAAGAAAAAGTTGCTGTAACAATGTCTCACACTGGATATATTAAACGGATTTCTCTAGATACCTATAAAGCTCAACATAGAGGCGGACGTGGAATAACTGCAATGAATACAAAGGAAGAAGATTTTGTAGAGAATATGTTTATCACAAGCTCTCATGCATACATGTTATTCTTTACTACGCGAGGAAGGTTATACTGGACAAGAGTATACGAAATCCCTGAAGGATCAAGAATATCAAAAGGAAAAGCTATAGTTAATCTTTTAAGACTACAAGGTGCTGAAGAAAAAATTACAGCTGCAATCCCTATAAGATCATTTAGTTCTAAAGATATTAAAGACGAATATCTCCTTATGTGCACAAGAAAAGGAACGATCAAGAAAATTGCTCTTGATGAGTTTGCTAACCCTAGAAGAGGCGGTATAATAGCAATTAAACTTGAAGATGGCGATATATTAACTGAAGTTAAAGCCATAGGTAAAAATCCTGAGGTTATAATAGCCACAAAAAGCGGTATTGCCATAAGATTTAAAGAAACTGATGTCCGCTCAATAGGACGTAGCGGCCAAGGCGTTAATGGTATTTCTCTTGAGAAAGATGATGAAGTTATAGGTATGGAATTGTTTTCTCCAAACGATGTTTTCCTTTCGGTATCTGAAAATGGATATGGAAAGAGAACAGAAGTAGGCAAGTATCGTTTACAAAAGAGAGCTGGTCGCGGTGTTATAAATATGCAGGCAACAGAAAGAAATGGAAATGTTGTCGGTATAAAGAAAGCAAATGACGGTGAAGAAGTGATGATAATGACACAAAACGGTATAACGATACGACTTAGAGTAAATTGTATTTCTGTCATAGGCAGAAATACTCAAGGCGTACGACTTGTGCGTCTTGAAGATGGCGATAAAGTGGCTGTAGTTACTTGCGTTGCAAAAGATGAAAGCGGCAAGGAAGCACAAGATGCGGTAGAAATTGCTAAAGAATAAGATCTGAAGCAATATCACATACAGCAGTCCTTTTCCAATTACAAAGTGGCTCCTTGTGTTAATCACAGTTTTGGGGCTAAAGTTAAAGAGGCAAATAGTGACAAAAGGTGTTAATCATAGGAATAAAAGATATGGAAGGGAACATAAAACAAACGTCTATAATAAAATCAATAGAAAAAATAGTGGATAATTTTGAAAAATTGAAAGATAAATCCAGTACAATAGAGAAAATTGCTGATATATGGATAAAAGCGTTATCTAATGAGAACAAGATAATTTTTTGCGGAAATGGTGGCTCTGCCGCTGATTCGCAACATTTAGCTGCAGAACTTATTGGTAGATATAAAATTGACAGAGACCCCATGCCTGCTATAAGTCTTACAACTGACACATCGATATTAACCGCTATAGGCAATGATTATGGCTTTGATAAAGTTTTTTCCCGCGCTTTAATAGGTATAGGGAAAAGTGGCGACGTTTTGGTAGGAATTTCTACGTCAGGAAATTCCAAAAATATAATAGATGCTTTTGCTATTGCAAAACAAAAAGGAATTATAACAATAGCCTTTACTGGAGAAGGCGGTGGAGAAATGAAAAAAGCAGCGGATGTAACATTAAATGTTCCATCAACCGCTACAAATAATATTCAGGAGATGCATATTGCTGTAGGACATATTGTATGTGGTGTTGTTGAGCGTCATTTTTTTATGATGTGACCCCCCCCGGCAAATGCATGAATGCTCCTTTGATTTTCGATTATCGCAAGGTACTACCAAATTGCAGTTTGTGAAATTTGTTTTGAGTCTAAAATCAGCCACTTCAAGAAGCTTTTTTGTGCGTTTATCGTGTTTGAATATCTTGTAAAACGGCATTGGCTTTAGAGAAGTTAAAGAAATAAAAATTAAAGAATGACCCTCCACACAGCAAGACGCGTGTGCGGTATCAGCAGTGGAAATTGAAGAGCTGTAATTGTTGCTGTGGATCTTTGACCCCCTGTTTAGCAACATAGCCCAAGAGTCCCTTCTGTTTCCTACTTGCTACTGCTGCAATAAAGTCATCGC
>BNVZ01000094.1 GCA_025998475.1 Endomicrobiia bacterium
TGGTAAAATTTCTAAAAAGATTGGGAATGTTGAGTTTTCTGTGGGTCCTTTTTTTAGATATTGGAATATACCTGAATCTAATATATTTATATACAAAGGAAAGTTTAAAATTGGCGGCAAAGTTAGATATATGATAGACTCTGAACCTAAGAATTATACACGAGAAGTAGGCATTAAATTGCGGGTGTTTTTTTAATGGGTTGATTGTTAAACTATTGCCCCGCAAGCAAGCTATGCGCAAACCGCTTAAAGTAGTACAATCACCCATTACCCATTAAGTTGCAGCCCAAAGTTCTCACCAATGCCAAGTAACACAAGTTATTAAAAGTATAACAGCACGAGAGATGTTTCGCCTTCACCCTGATTTAAAAAAAAGAACTTTGTGGGTGGCGGCGTCGGAGCGATTGATACTTTGTTGCAGCAGTAGGCAAGTAGGAAACAGAAGGGACTCTTGGGCTATGTTGCTAAACATGGGGTCAAAGATCTAAAGCAACAATTACAGCTCTTCAATTTTCACTGCTGATACCGCACGTCTTGCTGTGTGGAGGTTCGTTATGCAAGAGGTCTATTGAATTGTTATTTTAAAATATTTTTGTTACAATGCTAACGTTTGTAAAGGTTTTATGTATATTTATGTATTATTTTACCTGATGGTAAAAAGTTTTGGATTTATTTTGGGTTTTATTAATGAGAAATTTTTCAGCTGTAATACTTGCTGCGGGCACTGGTACAAGAATGAAGTCTTCTTTGCCTAAAGTTATGCATGAGCTTTCGGGTAAGCCTTTAGTAGAATGGGTTATAAGTGCTGCTTCCACTTTAAAGCCTGATAATATTGTTGTTGTATTGGGGTACGGCGCTGGGATTGTTGAAGAATATTTGTCCGGCAGTAATGTAAAACTTGTCTATCAAAAAGAACAGCTTGGTTCGGCTCATGCAGTGATGCAAGCTGAAAAAGTTTTAAAGAATTACAGTGGCAATATACTGGTTATAAATGGAGACGTTCCTTTAATTAAATCTTCAACCTTACTGTCTTTAGTGAAAAACAATGAAAGAACAAATTCTGCCGTTACGGTGTTGTCTGCTAAAGTTGAAGATCCTTTTGGTTACGGCAGAATTGTAAGAAAAGATGGATTTCTAGAAAAGATAAGCGAAGAAAAAGATTCTAATTTAATTGAGAAACGGATAAAAGAAATAAATTCAGGCGTTTATTGTTTTGATAAAAATTTATGGCAAGCTCTTTCAAGAGTCAAACAAAATAATGCAAAAAAAGAGTATTACTTAACAGACACTATTGCGATACTTAAAGAATTTGGTAAAAGAGTATCTTTAATCACAGTTAAAGATGAATATGAAGTTAAGGGCATAAACAACAGAGTTGAACTTTCTCAAGCCGAAGCCATATTAAAAAATAACAAAATAAAAGAACTTTTAGATAAGGGCGTTACCTTTGTAGATGCAACTAATGTATATATTTCTTATGACGCAAAAATTGGCAGCGATACTGTTATTTATCCGGGAGTATTTATAGACAAAGGTGTTTCAATAGGCAAAAAATGTGTAATAAAAGGTACAAGTTATATAGTAGACTCTAAAATTGGTGATGAGAGTATTGTGTCGTATTCTTATGTGAAAGGAGCAGTTATAGATAAAAAAGTTAAAATCGGACCGTTTGCTCATATAAGACAAGAATCTGTTTTAAAAGAAAATGTAGGAATAGGTAATTTTTCAGAAATAAAAAAAGCTGTAATAGCAAAAAATTCCAAAGTTAAGCATCTTTCTTATATAGGGGATGCGAATGTTGGCAAAGATGTAAATATCGGTGCTGGGACAGTAACTTGTAATTATGACGGAGAAAAAAAACATCAAACAATTATAGGCTCAAGGTCATTTGTAGGTTCCAATGTTAATCTTGTAGCTCCGATTAAAGTAGGTTCCGGAGCATTAATAGCGGCAGGGTCAACTATAACAAGCGATGTGCCGTCAGGGAAACTTGCAATAGCAAGAGCAAGACAAGAATTAAAAAGTAGAAAAATCTGTAAGTAGATATTATGTTTATAGCCAATTAGCTTCTGTTGCAAAGGGTTTGGATAAGCAGTATCGAGAAGCTTTTGCTAAAGCTGTTGAGGCTTGCAAGAAAGCTTGTGAGTTGAATGTCAATTTAAAGATGGCTAGTGTGATGATGTTGTGTTAAGATGGCGCGAAGCGTAAGCAAGAGGCTTAGGATAAGGCGCATAGCGCTTGGGAAACTACTTTAAAACTTGCAAGGGAGGCTCTTGCGGCTTGGGGGAAAATTGTATGTCCTGATGAGTACGTTTTGAAGAAGAAACCTAACGTTAAAAGATTGAAGGAGAACGTGAAATGCACTCGAAAGGTAGTTGACTTGGTAAATAGGGTGATAGAACTTGCAAATAGGATTTCTTCTGCGGGTTGGGATAATTTAAGAATTCCATAAGATAGGGAGAACGTGGAATGCACTCAAAGAGGTAACTGGTTTAATCAATGCTTTCGGAAATTTTTATAACAAAGAGGGTTCTGGTAGTGCTACGCGGTGCTATACAGGAGGCGAAAAAGAAATGTATGAGTAATTTTTGCGCATGGTGATCGCCGCATATAACAAGGGGGCATTATGAAACTTAAGATCATTTCGGGTAACGCCAATATCGAACTAGCAAAACAAATTAAACAGAAGCTTAAAGTTGAGTTGAGCGAAGCAAGAATCGGTCGTTTTGGCGATGGCGAAGTGCAGGTTAAAATTGTTGATAATGTTAGAGGCGCGGATTGTTATATAATCCAACCTACAAGCTCTCCGGTAAATGAGAATTTGATGGAACTCTTAGTTATTGCTGATGCATTAAAAAGGGCTTCGGCAAAAAGAATAACAGCAGTTGTCCCTTATTACGGCTATGCAAGACAAGACAGAAAGTCTGAACCAAGAGTGCCTATTACAGCAAGACTTGTTGCAAATCTTTTTGCCACTGCTGGAATTACAAGAGTTTTAACAATGGATTTGCATGCAGGTCAAATACAAGGTTTCTTTGATATACCTGTTGATCATCTTTACGGTATGCCTGTGTTGTTAAGTTATTTTAAAGAAAAAAATTTAAGTGATATTGTAATAGTTTCTCCTGATGCCGGTGGCGTTGAAAGAGCAAGATCTTTCGCAAAGCATTTTAATGCTGATTTAGTGATTGTTGATAAAAGAAGACCTCGCCCCAATGAAGCTTCCATTATGAATGTTATTGGTGAAGTAAAGGATAAAAATTGTATAATTTTAGATGATTTAGTTGATACAGCTATAACTTTGACAAAAGTTGCAGATGTGATAAAGGCAAAAGGAGCAATTAAAGTTTTTGCGGCGGCGTCGCACGGAGTTCTTTCAGGAATCTCTAAGCAGAGAATTCAAGATTCATTCATAGAAGAACTTGTAATAACCGATTCAATTCCGCTCACAAAGGAAGGGCCAACTGAAAAGATAGTTGTTTTAAGCATAGCTTCAATGTTGGCCGAAGCCATTCTGAGAATTTCGAACAACGAGTCAATAAGTGCGCTCTTTTTGTGAAGAAGTAATTTGTACACAAGAAACATTGCACTTGTAATGACAATGGAGGATTTAAATGAAGGCAGTGATTTTAGATGTTGAAGCAAGACAACCGAGATCAAAAGGAAATATTTCAGCTTTGAGAAAATCAGGGAAAGTTCCTGCTGTGTTTTATGGAAAAGATATAAAATATGAATCTATATCAGTGGACTCAAAAACTTTTGTTTCAATAATGGAAGAAAATGGCGCAAACGTAATAATAGATTTAAACTTTAAAGACAGTAAGAAGCCGACAATTGTAAAGTTCTTGCAGAGAGACGTAATCACACAGCGTCCTATACATATAGATTTTCAGTCTATCTCTCTTGAGGACGAAGTTGAAGTTTTAGTTCCTATACACATTGATGGCGTGGCTGACGGAGTTAAAAACTTTGGTGGCGTTATGGAATTTATAGTTAGAGAAGTTAAAGTAAAAGCGTTGCCTAAGAGCATTCCTAACAAGATTAGTATTGACGTAAGTGCATTAGGTATAGGACACGGAATTACCGTTGCAGATTTACCTAAACTTAACGGTGTGTCTTATATTCAGGATTCGTCAACATTGATAATTAACGTTGTTGCTGTATCATTAGAAGAAGAAAAACCTGTTGCGGAAGGTGAAGAAGCAACTCAACCTGAAGTGATAAGCAAAGGCAAGAAAGATAAGGAAGGTGAAGAAACTGCAACAACTGCAACTCCTGCAGCTGGAGCAAAGAAATAAATGAATTGAAAATATAACAACGCGGAGTTGCTTTGATTTATGAGCAAACAGATTAAGCTTTTTGTAGGGCTTGGCAATCCGGGTCAGAAGTACGAAAATACTCGGCATAATTTTGGTTTTGTTGTTTTAGATGAAATAGCGACATCGAAGTATCTGAAATTTAAAAATTGGAACAATATGGCGGATGTTTCTTTTTGCGACGATCCTAAGGGCAAGGTATGGCTTTTAAAGCCTATGGCTTTTATGAATCTTTCGGGAATTTCAGTTTCTGCTTTTGCGAAGTATTATAAAATAGACCCGGAAGAAATTTTTGTTTTTTATGATGATTTTTCAATACCAATAGGCGAGTATAGAATCAGGATGGCTGGTTCTGCCGGTGGACATAATGGAATAAATTCTATAATAGACCATTTGCATGCAAGTAATTTCCCTAGGATGAAGCTTGGCATAGGTCCACTGCCAAAATTTGTCCAATCGGCAGATTTTGTATTATCCAAGCTTGCTCGAGAAGATAAAGAAGAAATAAAGTCAATCAAAGAAACTGCGGTTAATATTTTTTACGAGATAAATATGTCGGGAATAGATAAAGCAGTCTCTAAGCTTGCAAATAAAAGCTGATGCCGTAGATGCAGACACTGCTAGAGAGATACGCCAACCTTTAATATAGAAAGCTGGTTAAGACAGCAAAGTGACAACAAAGTTTGCAAGCAAACAGCAAAGACGTGTGACAGTAAAAAAAATAGGAAAACTAATCGACAAATAAAGTAAGAGGCGTATGCAGACAAAGGATGTGTAGGAAAAAAGATAGAGGAAGCAATAAGAAAGATTAATAAGGATTTATATTATACGGATACACCAAAAGGGATACACAAACAAGCAAATAAGCAAAAACACAAAAGAAGAAAACAAGATAAAACAAAAGTTCGTTCCAAAAGCAGAGTATGTATTTGGACATATAAAACAATCAATGAAGTAGCTATTTATCAAAT
>BNVZ01000095.1 GCA_025998475.1 Endomicrobiia bacterium
TTTAGGCGCAATTTTTGGATCTCAGAACGAAAGAGACATAAAAGCCATAAAACCTATAGTTGAAAAAGTTAATTCTTTTGAATATTCTATAAAGAAACTTGCAGACGGTGAATTGAAAAATAAAACCGTTGAATTTAGAGAGCGTCTTTCAAAAGGTGAGACTTTAGATGATATTTTACCTGAAGCTTTTTCTTGTGTTAGAGAAGCTTCGGTAAGAACAATAGGTTTAAGACATTTCGATGTGCAGATAATAGGTGGATATATCCTTCACAAGGGTAAAATTGCCGAGATGAAAACAGGAGAAGGCAAAACATTAGTCGCTACGCTTGCCGCCTATCTCAATGCTTTACGTCAAGAAGGTGTGCATATAGTTACTGTTAACGATTATCTTGCAAAAAGAGATAAAGAGTGGATGGGTGCAATTTATGAAAAACTTGGTCTTACAGTTGGAAATGTAGGTCATGGAACAAGAACTTCAGAAAGAAAAGCGGCTTATAACTGCGATATAACTTATGTTACAAATAATGAGTTAGGATTTGATTATTTAAGAGATAACATGGTTGATGTAAAAGAAGACAGAGTTCTGCGTCCTTTAAGTTATGCCATTATAGATGAAGTTGATTCAATTTTAATAGATGAAGCAAGAACACCTCTTATTATTTCAGGTGCCGGAGAGCAGTCGACTGATAAGTATTATACTTCAGACAGAATAGTTCCTATGCTTAAAGGCAGAAAAATTACGGAAAACGAAGAAATAAAAGCTAAGTATGATGATGTTGATTTGGCAATAGGTTACGACTATCTTATCGATGAAAAAAATCATTCCGCTGTTTTAACTGAAGAAGGCGTTCAGAAAGCTGAAAGAATATTAGGAGTAAAAAATATTTATGATGATTTGCAATCTGAATGGGTGCATCATATAACGCAGGCTATAAAGGCTCACAATTTGTATCGCAGAGATGTCGAATATGTAGTAAATGACGGAGAGGTTATAATTGTTGATGAATTTACCGGCAGGCTTATGTCGGGAAGAAGATGGTCGGATGGACTTCATCAAGCGATAGAGGCAAAAGAAAATTTAAAAATAGAGGATGAGAATCATACACTTGCGACGATAACATTCCAGAATTTTTTTAGAATGTATAAAAAAATTGCGGGTATGACAGGAACTGCGTCGACAGAGTCAACTGAGTTTTGGGAAATTTATAAACTTGAGGTTGTTGAGGTGCCAACAAATAATCCGATGATAAGAAAAGATTATCCTGATGTTATATACAGAACTGAAAAAGAAAAAGATAATGCAATAATTAATGAAATCGAATCATTATGGAGAAAAGGTCAGCCAATGCTTGTAGGAACAAGATCGATAGAAAGGTCAGAGAAAATTGCTTCAATGCTTAGAAAAAAAGGTATTCCTCACAATGTTTTGAACGCTAAGTATCATGAGCTTGAGGCTCAAATTATAGCCACTGCTGGTGCAAAGGGCATGGTTACAATAGCCACAAACATGGCGGGAAGGGGTACTGATATTGTTCTTGGAGCTGGAGATAGTGTTAACAACGAGGAAGTTAAAAAATATGGAGGGCTTCATATAATAGGTACAGAAAGACATGAATCACGAAGAATAGATAATCAATTAAGAGGACGCTCTGGGAGACAGGGAGATCCGGGTTCCACAAGGTTTTTCCTTTCTATGGAAGATGAACTTATGCGCCTTTTTGGTTCTGACAGGATGTCTGTAATAATGCAAAAACTCGGGTTAAAGGAAGGCGACGATATACAGCATCCTTGGATATCAAAAGCTGTTGAAAATGCACAGAAAAAAGTTGAAGGCATGAATTTTGACGTAAGAAAACAACTTATAGATTTTGATAATGTTATGAATAAACAGAGAGAAGCTGTTTACAGATTAAGAAATAAAATTCTCGATGGTGAAGATATATCGGATGCAATAAGAGAAATGATAAGGGAGTCCATAGAAGAAAAAGTTAATACTTGGGCTATCGGAAAATATGCAGAAGAGTGGGATTGGGCAAATATAGACACATGGCTGTCTAGAATTTTTGGAATTAAATACGAAATTGAAAGTAAAGATGGAATAAATTTTTTGACCAAAGAAGCCGTGCAGGCAGATATTTATGAAAAAGTTATTGCGGCTTACGAAAAAAGAAAAGAAGAAATTACGCCAGATTTGATGGCGCAAATAGAAAGAACTGTGCTTTTACAGATGATAGATTCTTCGTGGCGCGATCATCTTTACGAACTAGATCAATTAAGACGTGGTATAGGCTTTAGGGCTTATGCTCAGAAAGATCCAAAAGTTGAATATCAAAAGGAGTCTTTTATTTTGTTTGAATCTATGATGAAGAGAATAAGAGAAAATACCATAGAGTATATATTTAAAATTGAAGCTGATGTAGATTCTACAGATTCCCAAAGAACTGATGCCGAACAGGCGGAGCTAAGTCCCAACTTTGACAAGAAACTTGATTCTAAAAAGAATCGGATTAAACTTATTAAACCTAGAGATTTACACAAAATAGGAAGAAACGATTTATGTCCGTGCGGAAGCGGTAAAAAATATAAAAAATGCTGTGGCATGCCACGGTCAAGTCGCTTGAAATTGTACCTTAAAGAATAAAAGGTATATATGACTTTAAAAATATCAGAAGAGAATGACGGTTCTTATGAAAGAACTGCGGAAATAATTAAAAATGGTGGAATAGCCATTGTCCCTACCGAGACAGTTTACAGTTTTGCCGTTGATGCTTTTAATATTAAAGCTCAAAAAGCTATATACGAAATTAAAAGCAGAAACTATAGAAGACCTCTTGTTTTAATGACTTCCAGTATTGAGGGTGTAAGGGTTCTCGTTGATATTCCGCAAAAAGCGCTCAAGATTGCTAAAAGATTTTGGCCGGGACAGCTTACATTGATATTCCCTACAACAGAAATAGGACAGATCTTGTCTGGTGGTAGAAAAAATTTAGGGGTAAGAATTCCAGACAGTGAGTTTATGATGAACTTACTTAAAGAGATAGGTGGACCTATTTTTACGACTTCCGTCAATGTTTCAAATAAACAAAGCGCTAAAAATGTAAATGAAACTTTGAATTTTGACGGAATTGCCGATGTTATAGTTGATGGTGGACAGTGTAAATTTTCTTCTGAATCTACAGTTATAGATACGGTACAATTTCCGTATGTTGTTATTCGTAAGGGTTGTTTAGATGTTAGAGAATTATTGAAATACATATAGCCACCTCAAAAGAGCGAACACATAAAAAAAGTTTTTTGAGACGATTGATTTTAGACTCAAAACAAATTCCACGGGTTGCAATTTGGCATTGTCTGCGACAGTCAAAAATCAAAAAAAACTTTCGTGTGTTTGCTGTGATAGTCAGCTAACTTTAAAAAAATATAAAACAAAAGAAATGTCTTTTTTTAGTGTAAAAAAGATATAATCTCTTTAAAAATAAACAGAGTTTTTACTTGTGGAGGGAAAATTGGAACAGAGAATGTTCTTTTGTGTACAAAAAACGAGTGAAAATCAAGAAGTAAATGCAGAGATTTTTTATATTTTTGCAAGAGATTCTTAAAATTTTCAAAAAATCAGATAAAAATCTTAAAAATAGAAAAACTAAGAGTTTTTAGTCGAACACATACAGGCGCATAGGAGATGAAAATGGAAAATGTAAAAAAGAGTGATAGTGAAGTTTATGATGTGTTGGTAAGAGAACTTAAAAGGCAAAGAGAAACTGTAGAACTTATTGCTTCGGAGAATATAACTTCGCAGGCTGTTATGGAGACTCAAGGCTCTTGTCTTACAAATAAGTATGCCGAAGGTTATTCGGGAAAGAGATATTACGGTGGTTGTGAAATTGTGGATATGGCTGAAAATTTGGCAATAGAGAGAGCAAAAAAACTTTTTAATGTTAAATTTGCAAACGTGCAGCCTCATTCAGGTGCACAGGCAAATTTTGCTGTTCAGCTTGCTGTTTTAAAACCGGGTGATACTATTATGGGGCTTAACTTATCGCATGGCGGACATTTAACCCATGGCAGTCCTTTTAATATTTCAGGGAAGTGGTTTAATATTGTTTTTTACACTATTGACGAAAAAACAGGTTACATAAATTATGATGAAATGGAAAAACTTTCAGTAGAACATAAACCTAAATTGCTAATCAGCGGCGCAAGCGCGTATTCAAGAATTTGGGACTGGAAAAAAGTAAACGAAATCGCAAAAAAAGCAGGTGCTTATCATATGGCTGACATGGCTCATTATGCAGGCTTGATTGCTGCTGGAGTTTATCCGTCTCCTGTGGAATATGCTGATATTACAACGACAACAACTCATAAAACTCTTCGCGGACCTCGTGGTGGTTTGATTCTTACAAATAACGAAGAACTTGCAAAGAAAATTAATTCAGCAGTTTTCCCTGGAGAGCAGGGAGGGCCTTTGATGCATGTCATAGCGGCAAAAGCTGTGGCTTTTGGTGAAGCTCTTAAGCCCGAATTTAAAGAGTACCAAAAACAAGTTTTGACTAATGCCAAAAAACTTGCTGAGGTTTTAGAGAATAATGGTTTAAAAATTGTTTCTGGCGGTACTGATTCTCATGTATTTTTAGTAGATTTAAGACCTTTAAACGTTAAAGGGAAAGTTGCACAAGAAGTTTTGGAGCAAGCAGGAATAACTTTAAACAAAAACGGAATTCCTTATGATCCCGAAAAACCTACAATAACATCGGGAATAAGAATTGGTTCTCCTGCAGTTACTACAAGAGGTATGAAAGAGCCTGAAATGATAAAAATAGCCGAATCAATAGTTAAAGCTCTTAAGAATATTAGTGATGAGAAAATAACATCAGAAGTTAGAGCCGATATGTTAAAGTTATGTCATGAATTTCCTATATACAAAGGATTAGAATATTAGATCTTTATGCACATAAATATTTTTCCTCTCTTTGCTTGCGGCGGTTGCCGTGCGGTGCGACAAATGATTGCAAGTCTGGCAGCGAGCTCAAAGGAGCAAATGCCTCGGTAAGTGGACCGTTGAAAATTTGTGGTTTTGAAATCCAAAATAACTAAAGCAGCCATGGATATTAAAGTTCACAGCTGCTTTTTTTGTTTGATTAGTTTAAAATTTTTATGTTTCCAATTTTTCTAATAAAATCCTATTAACAATCTGAGGGTTTACCTGCCCTTTAGATTTTTTCATAACAAGCCCTATAATTGCACCAACAGCTCTTTCTTTGCCTGATTTAAATTC
>BNVZ01000096.1 GCA_025998475.1 Endomicrobiia bacterium
AGATATTCCACTGTTACCAGATGTTCCACCATTACCATTATTTATCCCACCATCAGATATTCCACTATTTATCCCACCACCAGAAGATGTTCCAGCATTATTTAGTCTACCATCAGAAGATGTTCCAGAATTATTTAGTCCACCACTAGAAGATGTTCCACCACCACCAGTATTATCTATAGATGTTCCACCATTACCAGATGTTCCACCATCACCACTTGGTTTTGTTTTTTGATCTTGTTTTGCTTCTATTTCTTCTATTTTCTCTGGAGTAGCAATCCTTCTGTTTACAAGGCTCGCGTTTTTTTTATCGCAGGAACTTAAAACCAAAAAACCAAGTAAAATAAATGAAGATGAATTTAATAATCTTGTTTTTGTCATAATGTTTCTTCTGTCTTAGTTTTTTTTGACGTAGTAGGCTTATAGCACCGCAAGTTCAACAACTAGCGCTGGAAGAACGTTTTACAACTTTCCACGGCTTGTGTCAAGTGTTGGTATCATATCATGTAAAATGACACGAAAAAAGAATGAACCTCCGCACAAGCAAGCTATGCGGTATAGCTTAACAACAGACCTCTTGCATAATTAACACATAAAGGTATAATGGGAGTACATATGAAACAAAAAAAGAAAAGGAGAAAAGCAGGAGGAGCAAAATAGTCTCAAGAATAGATATAGAAACCGCAAAAGACTCTTTGAACTGCGATTTAACTCAGGTTTCAGGTATTTGTAATTCTAAAATTTAATACTTAAGTTTTGCAAGGAGGTCTAATGTTGTTTTACAACGAGATGCTGTAACAAGTTCAGCGTGATAAGTACAAAAACTTACAAAAATCAGTTTCTAGAGACGCCCTATAATAATCTAAAAGGGATGACAGGTAGAGTCTTGTGGGGTTGTGGGGTATTTATTTGCCTTTTTTCAAACTATTCGTAAATAGAGTAGGGTAGAATAACCACGAAAACAAATGAGCGCAAAGATTTTGAAGAGGCTTAAAAGATAATATCCAACAGATGCGAAAATAGAAGAAAACACTTTTGGATTTTTGAGATTTAATTTAAAGCTTGAAATACACAATTTTAAAACTATAGATTTGAAAAAGAGGTCTAATATTAAGTGGTTATAACATGAGCAGGATTATGGGAGTAGACTATGGTTTAAAACGTATAGGCATTGCGATGACGGATATATTGCATATTACTTCAAGTCCTTTTGATACAATTGAAAGCGTCTCTATAAAGAAAAATACGTTGAAAATTTTGGAAATTGCAAAAACTAATAATGTTTCTGTTATTGTTTTTGGATTGCCCGTAAATATGAACGGTAGCGAAGGGAGAATGGCTAAAACCGTTCGCAAAGTTATTGAAGAGATTAAACTTGTTTCGTCTATAGAAGTAACAACGATTGATGAAAGACTGACTACGGCTCAGGCAGAAAGAATACTTATAGACGAGGGTGATATTTCAAGAAAAAAACGAAAAGGTCTTAAAGATAAAATAGCAGCAGCCCTTATTTTGCAAGTATATGTGGATACACATCCGTCTGTGTAAAATAGAAAATTGAGTTGATAAATAAGGAGTTGGATAAAGAGTGATTAAAGGAATGATATGTATTTTAGTTGCGGTTGCAGTGTGTTTTGCGATTTTGTTCTCTATACCTCTTTTTATGTCGAAGGATAATGTTTTAATAAATGTTCAAAAAGGAGATAGTGTTCTTGTAGTAGCATCGTGTTTAAAAGAAAATAAGCTTATATGTTCTAAAAAATTGTTTTTAGGTTTGGTTAAAATTACAAAATCAGAAAATAAACTTAAAGCTGGCACTTACAATTTTTCCAAAAAAGATGGCATATTAAAAATATTAAAAACTTTGAAATGCGGTTCTCAAAATGCGTTGAAGTTTACTATTCCAGAAGGAAGCAATATAAAGCAGGTGGCAGCGATTATTGCTAAAACGGTAAGTATTGATGAAGCAAAATTTATCAGGATTACTACAGATAAGAATTTAGAAGGTTATCTTATGCCTGAAACATATTTTGCAATTCCCGGAATGAATGAAGAACAAATAATTGAGATGATGCGCAATGAATTTGATAAAAAGATTGTGCCTGACATGTATGAGAAAGCAAAAGAGATGAACGTTGAATTTAAAGATATAGTTATAATGGCATCAATTATTGAAAAAGAAGCGATTAATCCGGAAGAAAAACCTATAATATCAGAAGTTTTTTATAACAGGCTTAAAAAGAAAATGATGCTACAGTCTTGCGCTACTGTTTTATATGCTATGAAAGTAAATAAAGCAGAGACTACTATTAAAGACACAAAGTTTCAGTCGCCTTACAATACTTATATTCACTACGGTCTTCCTCCGGGCCCTATAAGTAATCCCGGAATACAATCAATAAAAGCAGCTTTATATCCTGCAAATACCGAAAATTTATTTTTTGTTTCAGATGGTAACGGCAACCATTTATTTGCAAAAAATTTTAACGATCATAAGAAAAATAGGCAAATAGTAAAATTGAAACAACAAAAGTTCAAAAAATAAATTGGAATTGTTCTTTGCTTTACACTTCAGTAAGATATATGCTAAATGTATACAGATGGGTTTACGTTTAAAACGGACAATAACAACTTTGATGGGTTGTTGGAGTATTGCGTATTAGTGCAGAAATGAGTTTAGAGGACAATATGACAAAATGGTTCTTATTAAAAACAACTATAAATAACGGGGTTTGCCTAAAAGTCTCTTTAAAAATTTTCTGATGTTTCCATGTGATGATTTTTGGTTTTTTGTATTTGACATGTTTTTGCAATTTTTGTATTAGACCTCTTGTATAATTAACATATAAAAGTACAATAAGAAGTGCCATGAAAACAAAAAAGAAAGCAGGTGGTCAGATGGAGCGGATTTAGTATTAATGGATGTATGAGAATGGAATAAATGCAGGTATAAAGTTTTAGGTTAACTAAATAGGAGGGTTATGGCCCTCAAAACCGTTGATGTGGAGATAACGGTAATTGTGCAGTTACAGAGAGCGGGCGCAGCTGAGATTCCCGTACAACGCAGATTATCAAATGGACCACAGAGGGCGCGGTCAAAAGGATTGTAATTTATCCCTAGTATTCCGCGACGTATCGCAGGCGTTAGTTGCGACGAGCGTATTAACGCTCAGAAAAGAGTATAGGTTTAGTTTTTCGTTACTTTGCCTATAAATCAAGGTGGCACCGCGGACAAATTTTAACGTCCGTCCTTGGCATATTTTATGCTTTGGACAGGCGTTTTTTGTCTGTCTTTTGGCAAAGGGAGTAGAAGATGATGATTAGACCTCAAGTAGAGGAAGCAAAAAAGTATTTAAGTAATTACACGGTAATTCCTGTGTATAAAGAGATTTTTGCAGATGTTAAAACATCTGTAGAAGTTGTCAAGAATTTTATGGGGAAAAACGAAGGGAGTTTTTTATTAGAAAGTGTTGGAAATAGTGAAAGTTGGGGCAGATATTCTTTTATTGGATATAATCCAAAACTTACTGTAAGGTGCATGGACGATAAAATTGTTATTGGCGGCGAAAAAAATGAAGAAATAATTACAAATGATCCTATAACATGTTTAAGAAATATTATTTCTCAATATAAAAGTCCAAGATTTGAAATATTGCCTCCGTTTACCGGTGGTTTTGTTGGTTATTTTTCTTATGATTTTTATAAATATAGCGAAAAATCTGTAAATCTTTTAAATTCCAACAAAGATAATTTTGACGATTTTTACCTTATGCTTTTTGATACTGTTGTAGCCTTTGATCACTTGAAACAGAAAATTTTTATTGTGGTAAATACGCCAGTAGAAAATTTTGAGAACGAGTTTAAAAAGACAGAAGAGAAAATTAAAGAAATAGAAGAACTTATAAAAAGTACCGTAGTGAAAAAAGAGCAAGTCTCAAAGCTCAAATCAGATTTTAAAATGCTTTACAGTAAAAAAGAGTTTAAAGAAATGGTTGAAAAGATAAAACAACACATTTTTGAAGGCGATATTTTTCAAGCTGTGTTGTCAAATAGGGCAGAAGCATATTTTGAAGGTAGCCTTCTTAAGACTTATAGAATATTAAGGACTACAAATCCGTCGCCGTACATGTTTTATCTGAACTTTGGAGATATTGAAATTGCAGGTACTTCTCCTGAAACGCTTGTTACATTAAAAGATAGAGAACTAACAAATTATGCTCTAGCCGGCACATGCAGACGTGGTGAAAATGATGATGAGGATAAAATACTTATATCACAGCTTTTAAAAGATGAAAAAGAAATGGCAGAGCATAATATGCTTGTAGATTTGGCGAGGAATGATTTAGGCAGAGTAAGCGAGTTTGCTTCTGTAAAAGTTGTTGAGCATATGAAAGTTTTAAAGTTTTCTCATGTTAGTCATATGGCACCTGTAATTAAGTCAAAGATAAAAACCGAATACGATCATTTGGATGCTTTGTCTGCAGTTTTGCCTGCAGGAACATTGTCTGGAGCACCAAAAAAGATGGCATGTGAAATTATAAATAAACTTGAAAAGCATAAACGCGGAACTTATGGCGGTGCAATAGGGTACATAGATTTTACAGGAAATATGGATATGTGTATTGCAATAAGAATGGCAAAATTTAAAAATGGGAAAGTCTATGTTCAGTCTGGTGCTGGTATTGTAACGGACAGCAATCCTGAAAAAGAATATGACGAATGTTGTCAAAAAGCTCAAGTAATAATAAATGCATTAAATTTGGCGCAAACGGAGGAATTATGATTTTAATCATAGATAATTATGACAGCTTTTCTTATAATCTCTACCAATATATTGGAACTATAAATAAAGATGTTAAAGTCATCAAGAATGATGAAATGGCAGTTAAGGAAATAGATAATTTGCAATTTACACATTTAGTAATCTCCCCGGGGCCCGGAAGACCAAACGTTGCTGGTATATGCGAAGAAGCAATTAAATATTTTAAAGGGAAGGTTCCTATACTTGGAGTTTGTTTAGGACATCAAGCTATATGCGAAGTTTTTGGAGCAAGAATTGTATATGCAAAAAAACTAGTACATGGCAAAACAAGCGATATCCATATTGCTAACGGTAGTCCTATTTTTAAAGGACTTTCTCCTGTTATTGTAGCTGCAAGATACCATTCGC
>BNVZ01000097.1 GCA_025998475.1 Endomicrobiia bacterium
AAAATATATTTGTAAATATTCTATAAGCATTACTTCTTGATAATTCTCCGCCTCCTATCCTTTTATATGGTTTTGTTCTAAAACCCCATTCATTATTTGCAATATTTAATATTCGAGGGACGCTGTAGACTCCTATAAGCATTAAGTCCCACATTTTTCTTACCAAATCAAATCTTTCAGGGTCTTTTTCTATTGTCTTATTGTCTTTGTTGTTTATATATCCTACGGGAGCTTTTATTGGCATCCATCCTTTATCTAATTTGCTTTCTAGGCCTCTTTTTGTATTTCTTCTTAACTCAACTATGAACTGATTAGCAAGTCCGCTTTCTATGCTAAATAAAAGAGCATTGTCATCTGGCAAATATTCTCTTTCAGGTATTTTTATTGATTTTATTATTCTTTGCTGTAAAAGCCATTGGATTTTAGCACTATCTATTGGATTACGTGAAAGTCTATTTATCTGCCAGCATAAAATACCATCAACTTTTTTATTTTCAAATAAATCCAACATCTCCTCAAATTTTTCTCTTGTTTTAGGAGTCTTTGCAGATTTAGATTCAGTTATTGTTTTAACAATAATTAAGTTATTTTGAACAGCTAACAGTTTTAGCCTATTTACTTGATCCTCTATAGACTGTATTTGTGGTCTTCACTTTCAGATGATTTTCTTGCATAGATTACATATCTCACTATTGTACCTCCTGTAGATACTAGAAAATTGTTTGAGTCACCTACTTTAAGAATAATAAAACTTATGTTTATATTTACCCTCCAGTGCTTCTCACTATATATTTTAACTTTTTTTATCTCAAACTTGCCCTATAACTAGTTATTTAGCATCTTGTCTCATAAATAGCATATAATTGTTCTTGTAGTATTTACCCTCCACCCCGTCTCACTATTGTTCTGTAGGAAATACTAGCATTTTTCTTTTGTCTTTTTCATCCTGTTCTTGCCTTATTAACCCAGAATCTTCTAACATAGGCAGTATTTCCTGTCGCAATTTCCAGACCTGCACATTTCTGCCATATATGCTTTTATATTTTTTTATTATATCATTCCTGCTTATGCCTACTTTATTAACCTCAAATTCATTGTTATTTTTTTCATCAAAACAAGGTAAAATAACTTCTTTATACACATTTAACACATATGGTGGTAAATTGGAGTCTTGACTTTCAGCCAAAATATACCATAGTTCTTCAGCCTGTTCAATGTCTTTGTCTGTGGCAAATATTATTCCGTTCTCCTTTTTTCTAAACCATAAATTTAATAACGCAAAGCATTTAATTAGCGATACAAATCTACCTATATCCCTCTGATGTCTAGGCTTTAGAGAAGTTTTGCCTTTAAAAAATACATCTTTAACCTTGTCTTCATTTTCTATATTTATGCATTTAATCTTCTCGTCTCTGATTGCCTCTATCCTTTCTTTTAACAACTCTCTATCCAAATTTGAATTAATATTATTTTGATAATTTACTTTGTCAGATTCTTTCTTTATTTTCTCAGTAATGGCGTCCTTAATCTTGTCTTGGTTGCTTTCGGGGGATAATAAAATAAATCTAGTACATTCCTGCTCATCTATTTTTAACCCAGCACTGCAAAATATTACAGACGAGTATCCTTTTATGATAACATTCTTCGTTTTAGTCCCAAATTTTTGCGTTTTATCAGTAATTTTGGCATTAAGTTCTTTTTGATCATGAGATAACAGAGGTCTCATTTTCTCTAATAATTTAGGATCGGGTTGATCAGTAAATATTATTATTTTTCTTTCTAAATCTACTTCAATTGCGTTTCTTGCTTTGTCATAAACACCTGTTTCATGAAAAAAAGCTGAAGGCGAACAGCATCCAAGAACCTTAACATCATTTTTTGGGAATAATTCTTTTACTTCCAATGGAATGAAAGACTTTCCGGTAGAAGAGGGGGCATTAAAACTTACATTAAATTGTGTGTCTTCTGTATAGGCAGATAACATGCAAAGGAATGTTACTAATTTATTATCATAATCTCTTTTTATAGTTAAGCCTAGGATATACGTTAGATGTTCTGGTGCTATTTCTTCAAATTGGTTTATATCTATTGGCTTTCTGCCACACACATGTACTGGCAGTCCAGATACAAATTCATCTACACTTCCTGTGTTATTGACAAAATAATCTGTAACGTCTTTTATATTGCCAGTTTCAGGTAGATTTATTTGATATATTCCAGTCTCAGCTTCTATTATTTTCTTTTCAATTTTTTTTATAAGATCAACACAACCTTTTTTGCCAGCATCATCATTATCAAAACAAATATATATTTTTGAATATTCTTTTATATTATCAATCCATTCTTCCTTAAAAGTGAGTGCCCCTGCTGTGGAAGTAATGGCAGGTATACCTTTTGAATTTAATAAAATACAGTCAAATTCTCCTTCGCATATAAATATTTTTTCACTATCCCCGCTTTTTATTAGGCTATCGTAATTAAACAATGCCACATTCTGGCCTTTAGGATAAAATAAATATTTCTCCGTATCCGTAGTATCTTTATCATTGGGATCTCTTCTTAATTTTATATAAATATACTTACCTTCTTCATCTTTTATGGGTATAGTTATCCATTTTTTGCCATAAAATTCACCATAACCTATCATATATTCGTTTATAATATTATCATCTAACTTTCTAGCATTAAGATATTTTCTTATTTCTGCTGGTATGTTAGAATTACATTTCTTTATCACAGTTTTAATGTCTTCACTTTTTTTTGTAGGTTTAGTCATTAAGTTGTTCATTGTATTATAATCTCCTAGAAATTTTCCCAATGTTATTATGTTTCCTTTTTCACCACATTTCTTACAGTGATATTGTCCGTTTGAAGCACTAAAATATAAATGTCCATCTTTAATACTTTTTTGGCATTTATCGCAGTCATTAAATATGCACCATGTAATAAGTTCATTATTTCTTTCGACAAAATCGATATTTTTTTGGTATAAATAATATGCTATTGAAATTGTTGTAAAATCTAACATTTATAGCCTCCCAAAATTTTAATTAAATTTATTATTACTGCGGCTTTTTCCAAAACCTCCTTATTTTCTATTTGCCTGCCAAACTTATTTTTAAAAATATCTTGAAATTTTATGATATCAGTTTCTGTAATATGCATACCGCCTCTCAATTTGTAGATTTAACATCAATATAAAGGCTGGCTGGCTATTAATTCTCTTTGCTTGCTAGCTATTTTATTATGTTTTCAATATTCTTTTTTATTTAAAATGAGTTTTTGCCCTTGTGATGTGGACTTTAATATGTATTCTTTAATTTGACCTGCACTATTTCAAATTTAATAAAAATAGGCAAAATATTATGTTTTATTTCGATTTGCGTACCTTTATTAAAGTTAATGTGACATTGTGACATTTGAATATCTCCTTTTATATGGAAGCGGACAGGTGAACAAATCTAAAAAATTTTTTTATCTAACTCTATTCAAAAATAATAATTCATCAATATCCAGTGCTAGATCATTAGTTTTAACTAAACCATATTGTTCCAGTGCAATTTTAATTGGTTCTAAATTCATATCAAAAAATCGTTGTACACCTTTTGCAATTTTGATAATATCATCATAAAAATCTAAATTATCTTCAATTTCTATACAGCTTTTTCCAAAAACTTCTAATAATGCTTTTATCAATCTATCTCTTGGGATTGTGAAACATGCAGCAAAATAATTAGCTTGAGCACATAAAGGATTGGTTTCTTTAGATGTCTGTAAATCCCTACGTAATGTTATTATTTTATCCAATTTGCTATCTTGTTTAAAATGTTGCGCTAGTGAACTTTGACTGCTTGGCCTTAAATATTCAAAATGAGATAATGCATGACAGGCTTCATGAAGAATTGTAAAATTCATCATTCTTTGATCTATTACATTTTTACTATCATATTTAGTTCTATTTAAAACCACTTTGTCATATTGAGTATATCCCGCTAAATCTTCATCTAGTGTTTCAAATGCTACCTCAAGTTGCCTGCTTTCCGTTTTTCTTATATACTCAGGTAAAAATACCATAATAAATTCATAAGGCTCTATATTGACTGATAAATCATTTAAATAATCAGGTTGATAATAATGTAAAATCTCATAAACTTCGTTTTCAATTTGCTCTCTTGATTTGTATTCGGGTTTAACCTCATGATTATGATTATCGATCATTTTTTCCCTCTTTCAATATCTTTTATTAAATTTTCGACGTTTATATTGTTTGATTTTATTTTCCTACATAGCGTGGGTATAGCTTTATCTTCAGTTATTATTTTTTTTACATCTTCAGCTATTGGCACAGCTTTTCCTACTTTTGCTAAATCATAAAAGTAATTTATATCTAAATCTTCTTGATTTAATTCTTTTATCATTATGTCCAGAAATTCTTTCGTAGGTGCATTTCTCTTTCCTTGTTCTATATCGGATAGGTATGATGGTGTCATACCTATCTTTGTTGCAAAACCTCTTAAAGTAAAACTTTTGTTACCTCTTAATTCTTTAAGATAATTTCCAAAAGTATTGTCCATGTCGGCCCCCTTATTTTTTTAAACTAATTTCTCATTTTCATGTAAGCTTAGTATAGAACATTATTGTACAATTGTCAATAGATTTCATATTTATGTTTGTGGGACTGCATCATTGCAAAAGTCATGATTTATTTATGTTGAGTGTTATAGTTGTCAACCATTAAATCCATTAGCAAAACAAAAATAATCCTATTTCTACCTTTACTTAAAACTACTACATCAACATTGACCGAGAAAATATTATATTAGTGATATTTGCAAACATATAAATTTTAATGTTATCCTGCTGGCTTGTTTGTTTAACAAAACCTCATCGTTAGATCCCACAAAGCTTGACGAAATAAATTTATTTAGGTAATACTAGTATTATATCCAACAAATACTACTTCTATAATAGATCAAGGTAAGATAAAAAAAGAGGTGTAGTTGATGAAAAAAGAGAACTTGTAACAAAAAGGGAGTGTGAGGATGAATTAAGAAGGGATAAGATAAAGTGTTATCATATATAGAAGGTTTTATATATATAGACGCAAAGTAGATATAGAAAAATAGAAAAAAAT
>BNVZ01000098.1 GCA_025998475.1 Endomicrobiia bacterium
AAAAAGCTGACAAAAGAAGATAAGGAGTTAAATAGAAAGATTTATCAGATGATTATAGTAGAAAACATTAAAGTATTTGTTAAAAGGTTCAAAATAGTACAGAATAGATATAGAAACCGTAAAAGACCCTTTGGACTGCGATTTAACTCAGGGTTCAGGTATTTGTAATCTTGAATTTAACACTTAGTTGCGCAAGGAAGTCTAATATAGATAAAGTAGCATTGTTGCCAGCATGTTGCCCGGTTAGCTCAGTTGGTTAGAGTACTTCCTTGACATGGAAGGGGTCAGAAGTTCGAGTCTTCTACCGGGCATTTAAGCGCATTCTAAAGTATTGGCAAGATGATAATTTTAGTAGTTTTCATCGATGGAAATATTAATAATTTAGAGTTACCAACTACTATCAACTCTTATCTAAGTTTAATCACTCTCTGCTTACAATTTGCCTACAATTTTAGTTTAGGTTCTTAATGAGGTAGAATTTGTAGATGCTTTCGTGTGTAGTTTTGCAAAAAATCTAATACATAAGTTAGTTGGCTATAGGATAAGGAAAAAAATGGGAATTATATGTGCACCTAAAAAAGCGAAATTATTTTGCGGAATAATTTTTTCAAATGAAGAAATAAAACAAAAATCTTTTGCAATGCTTGAAGAAAAACTTGGCGCAATCGATTTTGTAAGCGGTGTTATCCCATTTGATTTTTCAAGTTATTATAATCTTGAAATGGGTGATAATTTAAAACGCTTTTGGATTTCGTTTGAGAAATTAATTTATTCTGGAGGTCTTGCGGAAATAAAGGTTTTTACAAATTCCATAGAGGACGATTTTGCTGTAAATAATAAAAGACAAATAAATATAGACCCGGGATATATAACTCCGGCAAATGTCATTCTTGCTACAACGAAAGATTACAGTCACAGAATTTATCTTGATAAAGGTATTTATGGCGAGGTTACAATGATATATAAGGAAAACAGATACAAAAAACTTCCGTGGTCATATCCTGATTATTTATCTGACGCGATGGCGATATTTCTTTTAAAAGCACGCACAGATCTTATGAAACAGTTAAGAACAAAGAGGGTTTGATGTTTATCTTAGCAGGTATAGTGTGTTTAATACCATATATTTATATTGTCTGGCGTATAAATTCAGGATTAGATATTTGCCATCCTTACCGCGCGTATTTGTATATTGTTTTTACCATTATTGGAATTGCAAGTATTTTTTTGTTCGTTAATAGTCATCACGAAATGCCGTTTATATCTGTGATAGGACCTTTAGGTTATATGGGTATCGGTATAGGACAAATATTGTTCTCTTTTCTTTTGATAAGCGACATATTAAATCTTTTTAATTTAATATTTAAGATCAAAAAATTCAGGTATTATTCAACTTTGACAGCCGTAGTTTTAGGTATAGCAGCTTTAATACTATCTACATTAAATTTCGCTTTTATTTTAAGTGTAAAAGAAATAAAAATAAAAGTTTCTAATCTTGATGTTAACTCTTTAACAATATTGCAACTTTCAGATATACACATCAATCAGTTCACTTCGCAAAAAATCATGAATAAAATTTTTGATCAAGTTATGGTGCTTAAACCAGATATGATAGTTATTACAGGCGATGTGATAGATATAAATATTGATAAAGATAATAAGTATCTAGATTATGGCTTTGGAAAATTAAAAGCAAAATATGGCGTTTTTGCCGTTACCGGAAACCATGAATATCATACAGGCGCTAACAGTTATTTTTCAATGCTTCAAAAATTAGGATTTAAGGCTCTTCAAAATGAAAGTACTCTAGTTGATAGTTTAGTTAATGTTGCTGGAATAAATGACAATGATTATAAAAATCCCGCAAACATTTCAAAATCTTTGAAAGGCGTTAATAAAAATTATCCTGTAATTTTTTTAAGCCATCATCCTGAATCTTTTGACGAATCTGCAAAACAAGGTGTAAAGATAATACAGCTTTCAGGTCATACGCATGCTGGGCAAATTCCTCCTGTTGAAATAGCTAGAAAGTATTTTATGAAATACAATTACGGCTTGTATCATAACAATGGTTCAGTTATGTATGTAACTTCAGGGACACGTCTATGGGGACCGCCTATGAGATTGTTAAGTACAAGTGAAATTGCTGTGATAACATTAGAAAGGAGTATGTAGCCAACTAACTTTATCGGTTAAAGTATTTTCTAATTGGTCTTATTACAATCACCTGTCCTGGCTTTAGACGTTTTTGTTTTGTCAAGGTTGGATTATCCTTGTAGATTTCTTTAGGTGTAACTTTATACTTAGCGGCAATTTCTTCAATATATTCCCCTCTTGCAACTTTGTGTTTTACAAACTCTGGTGAAGGATTCAAATCTTTTACCAGCGCTATATTTTTTTTAAATTTTTCTTTACTCCCATAGGGGATTTTTAATTCAAAGTTAGGATACCCATGAGGTGTGCACCATGCTTTTAAATCAGGGTTAAGTCTTCTAATTTCTTCAATGGTTGTTTCTGCGCATTGAGCAACGATTTTTAAATCTATTATTTTATTTGTTGTATATTTGTCATAATTTAAAGGTTTTGCGTATTTTAAATCTCCAAAACCGTATTTCTTAAGATTATTACCTATTGTTACGACAGCTTTAAATTGGTAAAGGCAATTTTGCGTTTTTTTAGGTATGACGTTTTTCGAAACCAATTCAGAAATGGTTGACGTGTTAGAAAACTTCATATCGCGGGCAAGCTTGCATTCCCCTCTGTTGTAAGCAACAAGGGCTAAATCCCAGTTATTATTGAACATGGCGTAGAGCCGTTTTAAATATAAGCAAACTGCTTTTGTAGATTTTTCAGGGTCTTTTCTTTCGTCTATCCAACAGTTTATTTGCAGTCCCAGAGATCTTCCTGTTTGTGCCATAATCTGCCACAATCCCACTGCGCCCGCGCTTGAAACATCATTTAAATCATAATGACTTTCAATTACGGGTAAGTAAAACAGTTCTTCGGGAAGATTAAAATCTCTTAATGTTTTTAAAATGATATCTTTGTAAGCTCCGCTTCTTTCAAGAGCATTTTTGATTGTTTTGTTGTAAGAGTAAGCAGAAATATATTTTTCTACAATAGAACTATCTTTAGCTTTCATAACAAAGGATGCATTTGATGTGGGTTTTATTATTTGTGCTGTCAGATGCTTGTTTTCTTTAACAGGTATCGGTAATGATGAGGAATAAGCATCAGCAGGGTTGCTATGTTTGCTTAAACTGTCGTTATGCTCTTGTGCATATAAAAATCGACATGAAAATATAAGTAATAGAAATAAGAGTTTATATGTGTACACAAGAGGTATTATAGCACACTATTAAAAAATCTAAGTGTATTAGACCTCTTGCAAAATTACATACAACAAATCTCATAATTACAAATTCCAAAGTGGGTAACAGACATAAATTTTCTGTCAGAGCGCGGAAAAAGAAAAAGAGCCAAGACAGACAAAGAGATATATTCAGATTGTCAAATGGAGCGGTGGAAACAGATTGAAGAACTGATTGTGTAAAGTTGCCTTTGCTTTTACCTTATCAAAGGGACTTTACACAATCTGAATTTGGTTTTTTTAAGGGATTGATTTAAAGGATTTAAAGAAACTTTTTAAGGTTTAAGAGCTTTGAAGCCGTACAAATCTTACGCAAATGTTGCATAGATATTTAACAACTTTTTTGTTATTGTGACAAAATTTGATACGAGATTCTACAAAGATTTGACAGATAAGATTTTAATGTGATGCACATAACTCAAGGAAGATCACAAAAGACTTGAAAGCAGAGGATCAAAGACTTAAAAAGTAAATCCAGTGTTAAGGACTCCACGTTAATTGTCCGAAGATGAAACTTTGAAAGTTTTAAGTTTAGTCAAAGAGAAATTATTGCAGATAGTTATAGTTTTGTTCTTAGGAGTTTGAAGGTCAGTTTACAAGAAAAAGATTTTAAGGAAAAAATAAGGGAAGAGAGAGTAAAAATGGAGAACTTTGGGAAAACATAGAGAGAAAAAAAGAGAGCACTAAGAGCGCAGAAAAGAGAGAGATGATAATGAAAAGAACGATAGGATTAGTAGCGATACTGATGATAAGTTCGTGAGATAAAAAGAATGCTTCTCTTGTAAACAGAAGGCGTGCTACTCCAGAGAGAATAGAAGAAATAAATGAAGCACAAAGAGCAGAAACAGAAGAAAAAGGCAAAGAAAAAGAAAAAGACAAAAATAAAGACGAATTGTTTCAAGACAGCAATGTTATAAAATTAAAAATCCAACAGCGTTTAAATTTTTGATAAGTTATGATAGAACAATCTTCAAGGGTAACAAGTTAAAACTTCCCCTCAAAGAAGTAACCCAAGATTTACGAATTGAATATAAAAGAACAGGCGATATGGTCAAAACCTTCAAAATAGCTTTTAAAGAATTAAATGGATACAAGATTAACGAACACTATAATTTAAAAGTAGACTTAATCAAAGAAAATAAACAATATTTTGTCACAGCTCAAGCGTAGTTTAAGAAACAAACAGATTACCACAGAGTTAGCATTGTTAGCTTAGTTTTGTCATTTGATAACTACAAATTACTTCGCGTAAAAATCTCTTAACAGCTTATAACCTTAATTTCAATCAATGTCGCTTTTTGTTTCTTTGTTCGAAATATCTGTCCAATATATCTTTAGCTTCGTTAATTTTTTTCATTTTTTCAGTTGATTCTGGAGAACCTAAGTTTTTATCAGGATGATGTTGCTGAGCCATTCTTCTATAAGCCGTCTTAACTTCATCTAAAGTCACGACATCTATAGTTTTATGTATTTCAAGTGTTTCAAGTGCCTGCGTTATCTTCTCATACTCAGTATCCTCCCGCCTCTGGTACTACTGCCGTTCCCACCGTTCCCCCGTCATCCCGCCACTTTATCCCGTCCTCAGAACTCAGCCACGCCTTTCCATCATCTGTTCTCAGCCACACCTGTCCGAAATAAGCCCCCAGCCACGCCCTCCCGTCATCCTTAGACCTCAGCCACTCCAGCCCGTCATTAGACTTCAGCCACTCCTGCCCAAGAA
>BNVZ01000099.1 GCA_025998475.1 Endomicrobiia bacterium
TGCTTAAAGCCCTTGCTCATTTGCCCTCAAAAGCAAACTTCGCTTAAAGGTTTGCTTAGCAAAAAGTTCAAAATTACTTGCGTCCTTTGAGTTTGAATTTATACTTCGTTACACAGCGACTTGCGTAAAAGCAATCCGATCCTTCCTGCTGTATTGCCTTGTAAGAAATGAAATGACGAGGCAATCCAGATATTTTCATTTCTTAAAAAAAAATCAAGAATTTATAAAACAGTTCAACTTCAACTTGCCAACTAACACAACACCTGCAGTTTGATTATGCAAGTAAACATCAAAATGGTAGTAGCAGTTTCCCTTTGCTTGCAATGAAAGATTATGATAAAATAACGCTTGTTGAATGTTGAAGTTGCTTGTAAATCAAGGATTTAAAACAATGCAAAAATTTAAAATTGCGATAGAAAGTCTTGAGCTGGAAGCTCAAGCTGTAAAGGAGCAAATAAAACATTTAGATTCAAATTTCGAAAAAGCTGTTTCTTTAATGAAGAATTGCAAGGGACATATTGTTGTTATGGGACTTGGAAAATCAGGATTAATAGGAAGAAAAATTTCTGCAACCATGTCTTCTATCGGTATTCCTTCAGTGTTTTTACATCCGTCTGAAAGCTTACACGGCGATTTAGGAATGCTTATAAAATACGATATTGTAATAGTGATTTCGTATTCAGGCGAGACTGGTGAGCTAAAAAAAATTCTCCCTGTTTTAAAAAAGATGAAAGTTAAAGTTATAGTAATGACAGGTAAACCTAAAGCTCAAATATGGCAAAACAGCGATTGTATTATTAACTGCAGTGTTGAAAAAGAAGCTTGTCCGTATAATCTTGCTCCCACATCCTCAACTACAGCAATGCTTGCAATGGGTGATGCTTTAGCGCTTACTACTTCGAAACTCAAAGGTTTTAAAATAGAAAATTTAGCAATGCTTCATCCTCTGGGAGCAATAGGTAAAAGACTTACTATGCAGGTAAGCGATTTGATGAGAAAAGACAAGTATAATCCCATTGTAAAACAAACTGCAACAGTTGAATCTGCCATTCTTGTTATGACAAGCACAAGAGTCGGAGCGACTAGTATAGTTGATGGTTACGGCAGAATAATAGGATTTTTTACGGACGGAGATTTGCGCAGACATCTTCAATCTGACGAAAAGATATTAAAAAAGAGTATAGTATCTGTTATGACGAAAAATCCAAGAGTTGTAATGCCTGAAATGATGGCTGTTGACGCAGCCGCAGTTTTGAAGAAGTATAACATAGATAATATTCCTGTAGTGGATAAGGATAATAAACCTTTGGGGATTTTAGATCAAGGAGATTTATTGGCAGAAGGTATTACCTAAAGGTATGAACTAGTTTTAATAAAAGATAAGAATGCGGTTTTGAGGGAAAATAAATGGAAACAGAAGTAACAGCTGAAAGTATTTCTGAAAAAAAAGGACTTCCTGCAGGAATTTGGACAAAATGTAAAAAGTGTGAACATATTCTTCTTCAAAGAGATTTTGAAGAAAATTTTATGGTATGTCCAAAATGCGAATACTATACAAGACTTAGTCCCAGTCAAAGAATTGCTTTTACCGTAGATGAGGGAAGTTTTAAAGAGATTAATGCAAATCTCAGATCAGTAAATTTTTTAAACTTCCCAGAATATACCGAGAAAATAGAAATGGCTGGACCTTCAGATGCTATTGTTACAGGCGAGGCAAAGATTAACGGATATAATGTTGTGATAGCGATTATGAATTTTTCGTTTATGGGCGGCAGTATGGGTGCTGTAGTGGGTGAAAAAATAGTAAGAGCGGTTGAAAGAGCCTTGAAGAAAAAATGGCATGTAATTATTATATCTTCTTCGGGTGGAGCGAGAATGCAAGAAGGCATATTGTCTCTTATGCAAATGGGTAAAACAAGCGCGGCTCTTGCAAAGCTCGCCAATAGCGGTCTTGCGTATATTTCGGTTTTAACAGACCCTACAACGGGAGGCGTTGCTGCTAGCTATGCAATACTTGGTGATATAAATATTGCAGAACCTAAGTCTTTGATAGGTTTCGCGGGACCAAGAGTTATTGAGCAAACTATAAGGCAACAGCTTCCCGAAGGATTCCAGCTTTCTGAATTTTTAGAAAAGCATGGTATGGTGGATATTGTTGTGGAAAGAAAAGATATGAAAGAAGTCCTTACTAGATTCTTAAAATTTTTTTCTAACAAATGAATTTTTTAAAAAAGTCAAAAGAATACGAAGGTATGACTCCGGGACTTTCAAGAGTAAAGAAGTTTTTTGAAAGTATAGGCAATCCTCAGGATAAAATAAAAGCAATTCATGTAGCGGGTACTAATGGTAAAGGCTCGGTTGCCGTTTTTATATCTAAAATTTTACAAGCAGGAAAGTATAAAACCGCGTTATATACTTCTCCCCATTTAGTTAGTATTACTGAAAGAATTAAAATTAATGGTAAGAGTATACATTTGAAGGTTTTTGATAATTTGTCAAAAAAATATTTAGGTAAAGCCGTAAAATATAAACTTTCTTATTTCGAATATTTAACAGCCCTCGCTTTTATATATTTTGCAGAACAAAAAGTTGATATCGCAGTGCTTGAAACAGGTTTGGGCGGACGCCTTGACGCAACTAATATTATAAAGAAACCTTTGGTTTGCGTTATAACCTCAATAGCTAAAGAACATCAGGAAGTGTTAGGCGATACAATTAGACAAATCGCTTATGAAAAAGCCGGAATAATAAAAAAAGGCGCTTATGTAGTTTGTGGTAAACTGCCTAAAGAAGCAGTTTCTGTCATAAAAAATAAGTTGAAAAATCCTTATTTATATGGGAAAGATTTTAAAGCTTTCAATGATAAAGCATGTAATCTTAAGCAAAAGTTTGACTACATAAGCGTAAATAAAAAAGTAAAAAATGTTGAAATAAAACTTTTAGGCAGACACCAGATTGTAAATGCGACAGTAGCTATTTGTGTAGCGGAGCTTTTAAATAAAAAAAAATATAGCTTAAATGAAACTAGTATAAGAACTGGCTTAAGAGATGCTGTTTGGCCCGGACGTTTTGATATAAGAAAAGTTATTATCAACAATAAGAAAATAGAGATAATTATAGATGGCGCCCATAATGTAGAGAGTTTAAATGCATTTGTTGAAACATTTAAACAGCTTGGTTTTACAAAAAAACAAAGAGTATTTATTTTTGGTACAATGAAAGAAAAAAAATATAAATGTATGATAAAAAAGATAGCCCCTTTTGCAAAAAAAATAATATTACCGTATATAAAGAACGACAGAGCTGTAAATCCTGAAGTTTTAAAAGCGGAGTTCTCAAAATATATTGCACGTAACAGAATTTATATTGTAGATTCAGTAAAAGGCGCTTGCGATATGATGGAAGACGGCGAAACGGCAGTATCAGTAGGTTCTCTCTATCTTGCAGGAGAAGTGTTAACAGAACTATATAACACAATATCTGAAAATTCATCGTAAGCATAAAATATTTGGCAAAACATGTTACCAAAAGAATGTTGGACTGACTATAAAATATAAATTAAACTTGGCAATACTGAAGCTGTAATGTTGCCTAAACAAACAACAAATGTATCATTAGACCTCTTGCATAACTAACATATAAAAGTACAATAGAAGTACTATGAAACAGAAAAAGAAAGCAGATGGGTCGGGTGGAATGGGATTAGGATTAATGGGAGTGAAGAAAGGGACAAACGAGATCAAACAAACACTAAAAAGCTGACAAAAGAAGATAAGGAGTTAAATAGAAAGATTTCATCAGATGATTATATTAGAAAACATTAAAGTATTTGTTAAAAGGTTTAAAATAGTACAGAATAGACATAGAAACCGCAAAAGACCCTTTGGACTGCGATTTAACTTGAGTTTCAGGTGTTTGTAATTTTGAATTTAACACTTAGTTGTGCAAGAGGTCTAATGAACAAATCAATAATAAAGATAATCATAGTATCTATTTTCATATTTTTATCAGCTCTTAGCGCGTTTGGTGCCGAGGTTGATATTGCTGCGGAAAGTCTCGAGTATCTTGAAACCACCGGTAAAATAATTGCTCGGGGTAATGTAGTATTGAATTGGAAAGACAAGAAAATATGTGCTGATAATGTTGAATTTAATATAAACACAAAAGCCATGAATGCTTACGGAAATGTTAAAGTTGAAGAGTCGGGAAGTCTTGTCCGTGCAAATACTGTGTCATATAATTATAATGACGAAACCGGTGATGTAAGTGAAACTTTTGCTTATTCTTCTTCTGTGTTTGTGCGTTCTAAATCTATGAAAAAACTTAGTAAAGACAAGACATTCGCACTTCATGATATAAAACTTTCAGTTTGTGATTTAGATGAGCCTCATATTTACTTTAAAGCAAAACGCGGTGAGTTTATAGCCAATGAACGTATAACACTTTATAACCCATGCCTTTATGTCGGCAAGATACCGGTACTTCCGTTGCCTATACTTAGAAAATCGCTGAAACCAGATAAAGAGAAAGGTTTTGGTGCGAATCTAGAATGTGGAGTTGAGCCTGGTTTTAATAATTCAGGTGATATCACAGTAGAAGCTTTTGTTGGATGTTCACTAAGTGAGAATTTTGATGGTAAAATTAAGTACAACCGCCTAGGCGCAAAGCATGATAAATATGGGCTTGAAATAGGTTATAAAAATGATAATGCAAGCGGAAGGATAGATACTTCCTTGGATAATAACGAGGGTAAGAAAAATTGGTATCTAAGACCTGAATATCGTCACAAATTAAATGATCAGTGGACCGTAAGGCCTCGGATAGATGTTATTACAGACGACAAATATTCAAAATGTAGCATAAATGCGACAAGACAAGGTACGAAGACACATCTATCGCTTGACGCTTGTGCTAACGTAGATCTTAACAAAACAAGCTTACATTATAATAAACCGTCATCAGCATTGTTGC
>BNVZ01000100.1 GCA_025998475.1 Endomicrobiia bacterium
TTATTAGCACTAATGCCAAAATTACAAAGCTATCGCAAGAGAAATTGCTGCTTTAGCTTGTATTGCTCTTTTGCGCAAATGAAAGTGGTAAGACTTTCAAAAGGCGTAGAACTTCTGTTGGACGACAAAGGTCTTTTATCCACTTTTTTCAAGTGGGTTGATCTTTACCCCTGCTGTTGTGCTTCACCACCCATACCACTTACACCATTGCCTACGCCTGTACCACTACTTGAATTTGAACTGCTTAAACTTGGACCGATTGGACTCTACACAGTGAAAAACTGCTCGAGCTCGAGAGCTTGAGCTTGGAATCACTGATGTGCCTGCACCACCTGTACTGCCACCTGCACTTCTTGTACTGCTGCTGCCCATCGCCTGTGCCTGCTGCCGCTGCTGTTGCTTTTGCTTCAGTGTCTGCTTTTACTTTTCGTTGCGCTTTTGCGTCTGCTTGCTGTTTTGTTCTTTCTGCTTCTTTTATTTCTTCTATTTTCTCCGGTGTAGCATGCCTTCTGTTTACAAGTATAGCATTCTTTTTATCACATAAACTTAAGGCAAGACTAAATAAAACAACTGCAATTATTTGCAATTATTACCTTTTTCGTTTTCACAATTTTCCCCTTTCCTTCCTTGTTTTCAGCCTGTTCTTCATTTTATGTTCAAACGTTAATCATGCGACAGTTCAGAAATAAGAGGCAGTTCGCTTAAATGAGCAAGTCCAAAATGTTTTAAAAAATCCTGAGTTGTACCGTAAAGCAAAGGTCTCCGCAAAGTTTCTTTTCTGCCAACTGTTTTTATCAATTTTCTTTCAAGCAGCGTATCTATAACACCTGAAGATTCAACGCCTCTTATATCGTCAATCTCTGCCTTTACTATAGGCTGTTTATACGCAATCACAGCCAGAGTCTCCAGTGCAGACGGAGACAATTTTAAAATTGTTTTTTCCTTAAACAGTTTTTTTATCCATGGAGAGTACTCAGGTTTTGTAGCAAAAATCCATCCATCTGCCACAAATTTAATTTCGTAAGGTTTGTCTAATACTGAATATTCTTTTTTTAATTCATTTAAAATTTTTTCAATATTATCAATGTCGGAATAATCGGATTTCAATATATCTTTTAACTCTTTTAAACTTAAAGATCTTTCAGAAACAAAAAGTAATGCCTCTAAAATTTGTTTGACTTCAGATATTTCCATCTTCTTCCCCTTAAATTATACTCTCAACAACTAACCTCAGTCCTCAAAATGTCAAGATTTTTGTTACAATTGCGCATCATCTGTTTTTTCTCTTTCTATGGATTGAAAAACATTTTCATTTCCTTCTTTTTGGTTAGAACCATACTCATTATAAACCCTATATATTCTTATTTCCGAAAATAACTCAGATTGTTTTGCGACAATCTGCTTATTTTTCACAAGCTCTAAAACAGCAATAAAGGAAACTATAAGAGCCATTCTAGTACTTTGCATCTTTAATATTTCTGCAAAAGAGATATACTGTTTTCCCTCTAAAATGTCAAGAATTTCTCTAATTTTTGTTTCAATGGGAATTTCCTGATACATAATTTCTTTTACATTCTCAGGAAGAGCAGTTAAAACCTCACGAAAACTGCTCATTAAATCAAAAATCGTAGCGTCTAAAACAAAATCTTGCTTACACATAGCAGGAATAGATCTGTAGTAAACCCGAGAATTTTCCATAATTTTATATGACAACAACTTTCCGACCTCTTTGTATTTTTGATACTCAAGAAGTCTGTTTTTAAGCTGGTCTAAAGGATCCTCTTCTTTACTGTCTTCGTTATTGTCAAACGGAAGAAGCGCTCTGGCTTTTATTTGCATAAGAGTTGACGCCATAACAATGAATGCACCAGCAACATCTATGTTTAAATTTTGCATTAAATCCAGATACGAAAGATATTCAGCCGTTATTTCAGCTATTTTTATCTCGCTGATTTCGAGGTCATTCTTTTTTATAAGGTGTAAAAGAAGATCTAAAGGCCCCTCAAATGCATCAAGATGGACGTTATAAACCATACAGAGATTCCTTAACTATAAAATCACGACAAACACACAAAAAATACATGTTTTATCAGTTGTTGTCGCAGTCGTTTCCTCTCCAATTTGCAGGCATTGCTATTTTTTTGGTATTAAGTAGGACCCATAAAACACCTTTATTTACCAATATGGGTCCCCGCTACCAACACGTCTTTGTGCTTTTTAGCATCTGATGTTATTTTTTACTACGAGATGTCTAAAACAAAATCGTCATGATAAATATAAAAATCTGCAAGAATCATTGGTTCTTAAATACAAGAAACCAAAAATTATCACGTGGAAACACCAAAGAATTTTGATTACACGACCAAAAACTTTAAAAAACAGCAACGCCCTAAACTAAGAGAGGCAATAACAAAAGCGAATGGACTTCCTCCCTTTCATATCTTTTTGTTATTTGTGGGCGCAACTTAAAATGTAAACAAATCTTATTATTTTTTCACTATTTCAGGTATCTTTGCGGCAGCCTCTTCAGCTTCTTTAGTTACAACGTCAGCAATTGACTGTTTCGAAATCTGAACGTAAACGCTATCCGCAATTTTTACTTCAATAATATTTCCTCTTATGGCACTTACAGTAGCATAAATACCACCTGATGTAATAACCCTGTCATCTTTTTTCAAAGCATTCAATAACGCCCGATGTTCTTTAGCTTGTTTCTGCTGAGGTCTAAACAAAAGTAAGTAGGCAAGAACAAAGATAGGAAGAAATAATACCAGTGCACTACCAATAGACTGCGCCCCGCCGCCTGCTAACTGCGCAAATGCAGAGGATGGTGTCAAAATAACAACAGCCAGCAATACCAACAAACCAATAGACTTTTTCATTTTCCCCTAACCTTTATTTTTTGAATTTTGAATAATATCTTTCAAAAAATTTTTGTTTTGTTTTAAGAAACGTATCATTTTCCAATGATTTTCTTATCGTCGCCATTAGATTTACCATAAAATGAACATTATGTAAAGACAGGAGACTTAAGTACAAAATCTCCTGTGACCTCACTAAATGATTTAAATACGCTTTCTGATATCCTGTACAAGTAAGGCAATTACATTCAGGATCTAAAGGGCTAAAATCTTCTTTAAAATCAGCATTTTTAATGTTAATTTTCCCGAGGCTTGTAAAAACCTGTCCGTTTCTGCCATTTCTAGTAGGAATAACGCAATCAAACATATCTATTCCTCGCCCAACACCTTCCCATAAATCTTCAGGCATTCCCACGCCCATAAGATATCTCGCCTTGTTCTCGGGAATGATAGGTAGGATATTTTCTAGGACCGTATGCATATATTCTTTTGGTTCGCCAACAGAAAGACCACCTATAGCATATCCGGTAAAATCAATATCTAACATTTCTTTAGCGCTTTTTGCTCTTAAATCATTATATACTGAACCCTGTATAATCCCAAATAACGACTGAGTTTTAAAAGCATCATCTTTATAAAATTCTTCTTTACATCTTTTGGCCCATCTAAGACTTAGTTCCATAGAATTTTTCGCATATTCATAATTTACTGGATATGGAGTACATTCGTCAAAACACATTACAATATCGGCACCTATATCTTTTTGAACCTGTATAGATTTTTCAGGAGAAAAGAAATGTTTAGATCCATCTATATGAGATCTAAATTCAGTTCCTTCTTCGCTAATTTTTCTAATATCGTTTAAACTAAATACCTGAAATCCACCCGAATCTGTAAGCATAGGCTTATTCCAAGAATTAAACTTCTGTATTCCACCGGCTTTTTTTATTATTTCGGTTCCGGGACGAAGATATAAATGATACGAATTCGCAAGTATTATCTGAGTGGCAGTTTTATGCAGAAACTCAACGGCAACACTCTTAACCGTTCCCTGCGTCCCGACAGGCATAAAGATAGGAGTATCGATAACGCCTCTTGTAGTATAAACCTTTCCTAGCCTTCCTCTGCATTCAGATGATTTTTTAATCAGTTGGTAAGAACCACATTCCATTATAAAAATTTATCTCCATTAATATGTAATTCGAAATTACAATCTAACGCGTTGCTTGCTTTTCTATAATAATTTGTTGCCGATATAAAAATTTCAAAATATTCCATAGCGGAACATATTGCGGTATCAAGCACTATGTGCAACCCTATAGTCATTTTTTCTTTACTTACAACAACATCAATTTTCCTGCAAGCCGCAACAGCACGGGAATGTTTACTATCCACATAAATTAAATCTTTTAAATTTTTCGCGGTTATTATTCTTTCATGACGAATATCTGTTTTATCGCCAAACACAAGCGCTGCGGCTATTGGAGACACTGGATCTATACTTTTATCTTCATGACAGCCTACGACACTTGCTATAGCAAAAACGTCTTCACTATGATTATATACTACATCCTCTCCGATAATATTTAAAAACATTATCGCACTACTTTGATCATGATTATTTTTTGAAATCATGTTACCAATATCGTGGATATAAGCAGCAATTTTAGCAAGCTCCTGATCTCGTTTAATATAACCCAGATCCTTTAAAACTTTTCCAGCAATTTCAGCCGCATACAAAGCATGTCCGCTACCATGGGCAAACACTTTGTCGGTGAATTCAAGGTATTTTTGTATTTCTGGGTTATTTTTAATTTTGTCAAAAGATAATATCTTGTCCATGTAAGCATTGTATCAAATTTATTTATTAGACCTCTTAATAATTAACATATAAAAGTACAATAGACCTCTTAATAACTAACATATAAAAGTACAATAGAAGTACTATGAAACAGAAAAAGAAAGCATGTGGGTCGGGTGGAATGGGTTTAGTATTAATGGGAGTAAAGAAAGCATTTGATAAAACA
>BNVZ01000101.1 GCA_025998475.1 Endomicrobiia bacterium
GCACAAGAACAACGAGAATCAATCCAATACACACTGCATAATGAACAAACTTGAAAATGAAAAATGCTGTATTCATAATACGGCCATTGTATTACAAAATACAAAATGTGTCAATTTTTTGAAGAATATCGCAACATATTGGACTTTTGTCAAACAAAGACAAAACGGATTAAAACAACGGCAGGCTTTTAATAAACGACATATTTTTATACAAGATCATCTTTTTGTAGTTTTGTTATCTTTGCTATAAACCTAATTTTAACGCGACAAAAACAGTCCAATGTGTGTTTTTAGATTTTACACCACAATTTGTATGAAAATTATTTTACGACGAGATGGAGATTGCAATAGGTATTATGTGTACGAAGTCTATTCAAAAACAATTTGATATTCTTCTCGAGATACTTCCGCGTTTGCTTTAATCTCAAATTTCGCGTTAAATAATTCTTCAAGTCTTGATTTTCTTTTCTTAAAATATTCAACGACATCAGGATCCAATTTTATTTTTATTTTTCCACGATGACCATTAACATTAAGCTGGGCTATTTCATCGCAAACATTAATAAAAATAGATTCTTTTGAAAGAACAAGTCCTAATCCGCGACAAACAGGACATGTGTCTCCAAGAAGAGAAAATAAAGACTCTCTCTTTCTCTGTCTTGTCATTTCTATAAGTCCAAGTCTTGTTATAGGCAATATTTTTATTTTTGCTTTGTCGCCTTTTGTGGCCTGATAAAGTTTTTCTAAAACTTTTTGTCTGTTTGCAGCTTTTTGCATATCTATGAAATCAATAACAATTATACCCCCAATATTTCTGAGCCTTAACTGTCTTGCAACTTCTTCAGCGGCTTCAAGATTTGTAAAAACGGCAGTACCCTCCCGTGAAGAGTTTGCTGTAAATTTTCCGCTGTTAACATCTATCGCACAAAGAGACTCCGCTTCCTGTATTATAAGATATCCGCCTGATTGAAGCATTACCTTGTTGGAACGCAGTCTTTTTATTTCTTCTTCAATACCGTATGATTTAAATATGGGTATTTTGCCTTTATAAAGAGCAATCATGTCAAGAAATTCAGGAGATATTATTTTCACAAATTCTGTAACATCCTTAAACTCTTTTTGCGAGTCTATATGCATAAGAACAACATCATCTGTAAAATAATCTCTTATTGTCTGAAAGACTATGCCTAAATCTTTATGTATGAGACTTATTGGTTTTGCATCGTTAAATCTTTCTCTTATAGATGCCCAAAGTCTTGTTAAATATTTTACTTCATTTTTAATCTCAGCTTCAGTGGCTTCTTCGGCCTCTGTTCTTGCTATGATACCACCCGGGATATCTTTTTTAATTTTCATAATGGCACTCTTCAACCTGTCATATTCCTGACGGTTTCCAATATTTTTTGATATTCCGATATTATTACTGAAAGGCATATATACTAGAAGTCTACCTGGAAGAGAAATATCCATAGTTGCCTTAGGACCTTTTGTCCTTATGGGTTCTTTATAAACCTGAAGCATAATCTTTTGTCCTACTTTAATCATATTCTCAATATTTTTTTCATCATGCGACGATATTATGTCATCAACGCCAAGATATGCGTCTTTACCAGACCCTATATCTACAAATGCAGATCCAAGAGCAGGGACGATATTTTGCACAGTCCCTTTATAAATATTATTCAATATTTTTTCAGATTCCCTTCTTTCAATAAACAAATCAAAAAGCTTGCCATCTTCGAGCACAGCAATTTTTGTTTCTTCAAGAGTTCTATTAACCACTATTTCTTTTTTCATATTTTTTTAACCATTCTCTATATATTTATGGTTTGTAAATTTGTCCACTTTTTGTCTCAACATATAACTCCGTCCTTTCCACATTGTATACTCTTGCAAAATTTTCTTGATTTTCTAACATCTTTTGCAAAATCAGTTCAGGCTTTAATGTTTTACCGCTTTCAAAACGAAGTTGCAATTTCAGTACACCCGCTTCACTTCGAAAAAATCTTATTAAAGGTTTAGCATCAATTTCAACGCTCTTGCCCTTTCTAGTTTTTTTAATTAAAATTTTATCTTGAGATAAAAACTTGTCAATTTCTTCCATTGAAATACCTGTGTTACTAATTTTATATTCAGCTACATTTGACAAAATATCTATAGTGGGAAAGGCTAAAGGTACCTTTTTTAAATCTAACAATTTAAATCCGTTTGGGAGCACGTTTGAGATTTCCGTTTTGACATTTTCCGCGCTAACTTTTTGCGTAAAATACAATTCCATATATTCGCACGAGCTTTCATGTCCCACAGAAAGAGGCAATCCGTAAGACGACTTAACTTGAGGACTAAGCCCCGCTGTAAACGCCACAGGAAGACTGGAACGCCTAGCCGCTCTTCTAAAAACTTCTATTTGTTCTAAATGAGACACAAACCTGACCGCTCCTTTTTTAGAAAAACGAAGTCTAAACCTCATTGCAGGCGGCAATACTGAAATTTTAGGTTCTACATAATTTACAGGTAAAGAACAGTTAGATTTATCAAACTGTTTGGACACAACATCTGCAGTTTCATTTACACCTTTTACATAATCGGCATATAAATCTTCTTTTGAAATGCCAAAATGCAAATGCTCCCATGGCAAAATTTCATCGCAACTTCTATCTCTGTAAACATAAAAACCTAAATTTATATTACATTCCGCAAGAGATTCGTCCCATATATTGTTGCCAAATTTGTCAGCCCATTGATCAAATCTCGCTCCTTTCTGCCATGCCTTATAAATTACAACTGAAAGACGCCTGTCACCTTTTGCAATTAAGGCTTCTATGACACTTGCTTTGTAATTATGAGCTTTTACGGTCGCCGGAAGCAATCTATTTAAAATGTCTATTTTCCGTTTTATTTCATCGGTATTTGCCATTGCCAACCACTGAAAAGCCGTCTGGGCTTTTGGTACAAAAGGCGACACTGTAATATTAAAACTTACTCCTTTAGCCACTTTTCTGACAAGCTTAACAAGACGTTCTATCCCAGTTATATCTTCATCAGCTTCTGTCGGTAACCCTATCATAAAATAAAGTTTTATAGTTTTCCAGCCCAGTGAATTTGCAATAAGCAATGTTTCAACTATTTGTTTTTCAGAAAGGTATTTGCCTATTACATTGCGTAATCTGTCCGAACCGGCTTCAGGGGCAAAAGTAAGCGTAGGTCTTTTGCTTCTGTTGATGTATTGAACTATTTTAAGAGAACGTTCGTTACACCGTAAAGATGGAAGCGAAATATTCAGATTAGATTTCCCGTACAAATTATTTGTCTCAATTAACAACTTATCCAATTGCTTGTAATCGCTACACGAAAGGGATAAAAAAGCAATCTCTTCAAACCCCGTAGACTTTATTCCTTTTTTTACAAGATCTAGTAATTTTTCAAGAGGTCTTTGTCTCCATGGATGATAGTATTTTGATGCCTGACAAAAACGGCATTGCCCAGGACATCCTCTTGCGACTTCAATGTTTAACCTGTTATGCACGGTTTCAACAAAAGGGACTATTTTTCTTTCAGGGAAATACGCTGTTTCGAGACTTAAAAGTCTCTTATTTATAACAGGTTTTACGCCTTCTGATGCAGGCGTTACAGATTTTATCGTATTATCATCATTATACTCAACATTATAAAGAGACGGAACATAGACACCTTCAATTTTTGATAATCTTTTTAACGTTTCCGCTCTTAAAAAACCAGCTTTTTTAGATTCTCTACACGTTTTTATTACATCTTCTATAGCTTCTTCCCCATCACCCAAAACAAATAAATCAAAAAAATCACAAAAAGGTTCCGGATTAGTTAATGCGGGACCGCCAGCAATTACCAAAGGCTCATCTTCTTTCCTATCTTTTGCAAATACAGAGATACATGATAAATCAAGAATATTGACAATATTTGTTGCAACAAGCTCGCATTGAATTGTAAAACCTAAAATATTAAAACTTTTCAAATCGCTGTGAGATTCCAAAGAGAATAAGCTAAGCTTATTCTCTTTTAAAAGCTCTTCTAAATCACTATCAGGGGCGAATGCTCTCTCGCAGCGGGCAAGTTTCTTTTCGTCAATCAAATGATAAAGAATTTCCAATCCTAAATTCGAAGCTCCAATTTCATAAATATCAGGGAAACATAAGACTACTGAAAAATCAGCTGACATATCTGCCGGGTGTGCGTTTAACTCATTATTTATGTACCTTGCAGGTTTTTGTACAAAATTTAATACTTCGTCAATTTTAGATAGTTTTTTCATAATCTACAGTGTTATAAGCAAACCCCATGGAGTTGCACCGCAATTAAATTATAATTCACACACAAGGAACGAAGTACTTTGAACTTTTTGCTAAGCAAATAGGGCAAATGAGCAAGGGTTTTGTGAAGCAAAAGTTCAAAAGACAAGGCTACAACACGCGAAGAGAAGAATTTTGAACTTAGACCTTGCGGATTTGTAACATGTACTTATACTAAATTGTGTGCGTCTTTTCAACTTGTTGTGAAATCTCGTAACATATTGGACTTTTGTCAAACAAAGACAAACGGATTAAAATAACAACGGGATTACAATAAAATGATATGCTGTGGTTTTGCCATATTTTTGTTATAAACCTAATTCTAACGCGACAAAAAAAGTTCAATATATGTTTGATATTTTACACTAAAGTGTTTTACAGTGGTTTCTTAGATGGGTTTGTTTTTGTAGGTAACTGCGTTGACTTGCGTTGGTTGCTTCATCTTTTTTCCTAGCAATATCAAAAGAAAG
>BNVZ01000102.1 GCA_025998475.1 Endomicrobiia bacterium
GTGGAATACCGGGAACCTTCGGTTCCATGTCACCGGGCAGGAAAAGCCGCCGGGAAAATCACCCATGAGCCTTGAAATTGACGCTTTGGTCCAGACTGTCAGGCAACTCAACGAAAATGACCGCAAAATGCTCTATGGGATAGCCCAATTGTTCAAAAACAACCGGAAAGGCAGGGGGTAGCGGCAATTAGCGGGGATTGCTTGACACAAAATGCCCTATTATGCCAAGATCGGCCCATGAATATCGAAGAGTTACAGGTAACCGCCCAGCTTGCCCATCTCAATATGGACGAAAAAGAGCTGGCTGCGGCGTTTCCCGCCTTTGAACAGATGCTCGGCTTCTTTGCGGCCATGCAGGCGGCGGACAGGGACAGCGCGGCCTTTCCGGAAGCTGCGGACATGGTCGCATCCACCCGGTCTGCGGATTATTTCCGGCCCGATACCCCCAATCATAATCCGAATAATTCCCATAATACCGCTTCCAGCCTGATTAATAATGCGGGTGATCGGGATGGCCGGTTTATCGTGGTTCCCAACGTTCTGTAGGACTTTATCCCTGGAGGAATACATGGCATCACCATTGCCGGAAGGCTATTTACCTTATTTTAAAGCCTGGGAAGAAAAAATCGGCGCCTTTATCGAATTTGCGGACCCGCAGTCCGACGAAAAGGCGTCCGGCGCCGGCGGCCCAACTGACGCCATCAAAGGGCTCCCCTTTGCCGTGAAGGACAATATCGCCGTAAAGGGCTTTTCCATAAGCTGCGGCTCTAAATTACTGGAACACATGAAGTCCCCCTACACGGCCACGGCGGTACAAAAACTTGAAGCCCTTGGCGGGACGGTTATTGGCAAGACAAATATGGACGAATTCGGCATGGGGTCCTCCACGGACAATTCCGCCATCAAGCGGACCAACAACCCCTGGGACCAGAGCCGGGTGTCCGGAGGCTCCTCCGGGGGGTCCGCCGCCGCAGTAGCCGCCGGGCTGGTTCCCTACGCCCTGGGTTCCGACACCGGGGGGTCCGTCCGTCAGCCCGCCGCTTTCTGCGGGGTGGTGGGGCTCAAACCCACCTACGGCGCGGTGTCCCGGTTCGGCCTGGTGGCCTACGCATCAAGCCTGGAAACCATCGGCATCCTGGCGGACACCACGAAACGCTGCCGGGCGGTTTTCGCCGCCATCCGCGGGGGAGACCCCCTGGACCAAACCTCCCGGGACGCCCCCGCCGGCAGTAATACTGCTGTCAATGATACTGCGCCGCGCACCATTGGTGTGCTGTCCCCGGAAGCCATCGCGAAGGCAATCTCTTCGGAGATTACCGCCAAAACAGCCGCTCAAGCCGCGGTGCTTGAGGACGAAGTCGCAAGGGGCTTCGAACTGGCAAAGACCAGGCTGAAGGCTTTGGGACATACCCTAGTGGAGGTGGAACTTCCCAGCCTCAAGTACGGGGTCCCCGCCTACTATACCATCGCCACCGCCGAGGCCAGCGCCAACCTGGCCCGGTTCGACAGCATCCGTTACGGACAGCGGCCGGATTGGGCGGAAAACCCCGACGACCTGATCGACAAGGCCCGGGACGCAGGCTTTGGCGCGGAGGTAAAGCTCCGGATACTCCTGGGAACCTTCGTGCTGCGATCGGGTTTTCAGGACCGGTACTACCTCCGGGCCCAAAAGATCCGAGCGGGGATACGGCGGAACTTTGAATCCTACCTGGGTTCCTCAGACTATGCCAACAGTAATACTGTTAGTGATGCGGTGCATCTACTTGATGCGATCCTCCTCCCGGTGTTTCCCACCAGGGCCTTCGACCGCGGGGACTTTTCCCTTTCGCCATTCGCCCAGAAGGCGGCGGACCTCTACACCTGCTGCGCGAACCTGGCGGGGCTCCCCGCACTGGCCTTCCCGGTGGGCGGCGATGCAGCAGGTTGCTCTGAAGGCGGCCTCCCCGTGGGGGTCCAGCTCATAGGCCGGGCCTTTGCCGAAAACACCCTCCTGGACATCGTGGAACGCTACGAAGCCAGTCACCCCTTCCCCCACCCCGCCGGGTATAAAAAATTCTGGAGCTAAGTATGTTTGACGCACCCCACACTAATACTATTACTACAAAAAAATACCAATCCTTTATCGGCCTTGAGGTTCATATCCACCTGCTGACTAAAACCAAGGTCTTCTGCGGATGCCGTTCCGCCTTTGGGGACGAGCCCAACACCAACGTATGCCCGGTCTGTCTGGGCTACCCAGGTGTACTGCCCGCCCTCAACATTGAGGCCATGCACATGGGCTGCATGGTGGCAAAGGCCCTGAACTGCCGTATCCCGGAAAAAACCTGGTTTGAGCGGAAACAGTATTTCTACCCCGACATGACCAAGAACTATCAGATTTCCCAGTTCGCCTCCCCCCTGGGACAGGATGGCTGGGTGGAGCTTGAAGGAAAGGGTATTAAGAAAAAGATACGGATCAAGGAATGTCACCTTGAGGAAGATGCGGGGAAGATGATCCACACCGGAACTGCGTCCCTCCTGGACTACAACCGGGCCGGAGTATCACTGTTAGAGATCGTCACCGAGCCGGATATGGAAACCGGGGAGGAGGCGGAACTTTTTATCCAACAACTGCGCCGCACCGTCCGTTACCTGGGGGTCTGCGACGGCAACATGGAAGAGGGCAGCCTCCGTGCGGACGCCAACGTTTCTATCAACCTTCCCGGTAAGGGCTTGGGCCGGAAGGTGGAAATCAAGAACCTCAATTCATCCCGGTTTGTAAAGCTGGGGCTGAACTACGAAATACAGCGCCAGGGCGAAATGCTGGATCAGGGGAAAACCGTGGTCCAGGAAACCCGGCTCTGGAACGAAAACCGGGACGAGACCGCCCCCATGCGGACCAAGGAAAACGCCCAGGACTACCGTTACTTCCCCGAGCCGGACCTCCCGGTCTTCAGCCCCGACGTAGCATTTCTAAAGTCCGTGGACGATGCCCTGGTGGAACTCCCCCTCAAGCGGGTGGGGCGCCTCTTAGCGGACTACGGCCTCACGGAAGAACAGGCGGACCTTATCTGCGAAGAAAAAGCCCAGGCTGATTATTTTGAGGCCGCAGTCAAGGATGCTGTTGCCAAAGGGCTTCCACACAGGGATGCTGTGGGACGGGTCACCAATTGGCTTTTGTCGGACATCAAGCACATACTTCACCGGGACGGCATTTCCACCGCAGAACTCGGCTCCTTTAAACTGACACCGAAACGCTTAACATCACTACTGGTTCTGATCGCCAAGGGCGCGGTTTCCGGCAAAAACGGCAAGCAGACCATGGAAGCGGTCATCACCGAGGACAAGGACCCGGAGGCCATCATTAAGGAACGGGGCTGGGAGCAGATCACCGACCCGGCAAAGATTGCCGAGGTGGTACAAAGCGTCTATGCCGCCGAAGCTGCGTCCTTCACGGAACTGCGTGACGCCACGACCCAGGACAATACCAAACGGGTACGTACCCTCACCACGTATCTGGTAGGCAAGGTGCTGGCGGCCACCGGGGGACGGGCGGACCCGAAGGTTGTTGGGGAGCAGATACGGGGACTGATTCAGGGGAAATAAACGCATAGAAAAAATAATGAAGAAAGAAGAATTTTAACCGCAAAGATACTATGATTTAAATTACCGGGAAAAGTGGTACTCTGACCTGACGGGGTCAGAGAGCCGATGGCAGGTTGATTCGCGCCGTGAGGAAGGCGGGGGAACCCGGATTTACCTCGACGCAAAGATTAATTCAAACCGGCCACCGTAAAGTAAAACGCGGCTGCCCGTATAACGGACAGACCGCGAATAGGAGTACGGTGTACCACACCCGATAATTGCTCCCGGCCCTTATTTTAATAGTAAGGAGCAGAGAAATGGAAGAGACAAAACGGCGGTATGTGGGGATCGACCTGGGGAAGCGGACCTGGGTGATGATGATGGTAAGGCGGACGGGGAAGGTGGTGAAGAATGCCCACGGCGCGGAAGAGCCGGAAGAAAAGGTAGGGCAGTACCAGGGGAAAACGACTGCGGAAGGGCGGGCGAGGCTGTACCAGAAGCTGAGGCCAACGGACAAGGTGGCACTGGAAGCCGGGAATCTGGCGTTCATCATAGCCAAAGAGCTGAAAAAGACGGTGGGCTGTGAGATACGGGTATTAAACCCGTCACATTTGGCCATCATCTACGCAACGGACAAAAAGACAGATCCGGAGGACGCGTTGAAACTGGCGCATTTATTGACGGACCGCCCTGACAGTCGGCTGCCGATTGTACCGGTGCCCAGCGATGAGGAGATGGCGCGGCGGAAAGTGCTGGCCAGCTATGCGCGGGAGCAGCGGGTCCGGAATCAGGCGATAAACCGGCTGCATGCGCTGTTTGTACATCAAGGGATAACGACGGTCGTCCGCAAGGACCTGGCGACAAGCGAAAATCGGGCGGTGGTGGTAGCGCAGCTGACGGGGCTTGAGCGGGAAGAAGCGGATCACCTGATGGCGTGTCTTTCGCTGTATGAGGAACGAATCGTGGTACTGGAACAGCGGATGACAGAGCAGGCCGAGGGAGATGAGCAGATTGAGCGATTGCAGACCGTACCGGGGGTAGGACCAAAGGTATCATTCGCTTTTAGCGCCTATGTGCAAGCGGAACGATTTGCCAACGCGGCCCAGGTGAGTAATTATCTGGGATTGGTCCCTCGGGTGAGCATGTCGGGGACGATAGTGCGGTATGGAAGTATAA
>BNVZ01000103.1 GCA_025998475.1 Endomicrobiia bacterium
AAGTATTAAAATTATTTATTCTTGATTATTTTTAAGGTAATATAAACTTGGTTGGCAAACTCACCAGGCTCGTATGCTCTTAATTTACTTAAGCTCTCGCTTCTAGAGTCCACTAGCCTTAGGTTTTATCTTTTTGGAGTATTTTGTGGTTTTCTTCTTGATTTATTTGATCATATTAAAACTTTATTTGTCAAGCCTTTATGGGATCTCACAACAGTGTTGGACTTGGCTTTTGCCAAACTGCCAAACCCAAACAAAGACAACGGATTGTATATTAGACCTCTTGCAAAACTTAAGTGTTAAATTCAAAATTACAAATACCTGAAACTCAAGTTAAATTGCAATTCAAAGCGTATCTTGTGACATATATCTGTTCTGTACTATTTTGAATCTTTTTGCTCACCTACTTGCTCTATCTTTTCTTACTCCTTGCTATCCTTTGTTTTGTCAAACATCCCTTTCTTTACTCCCATTAATCGCCTAAACCCATTCCATCTGTTTCCGCACGCTTTCTTTTTCTGTTTCATAGTACTTCTGTGTACTTTTATGTGTTAGTTATGCAAGAGGTCTATTGAAAACTTTAATTTACAAATCAACAGAATTTTCTTATCACGTACAAATACCATCAAATACTGCCAAGTAATACGACAAGTTTTTGCCATTTTCTTGTTAGTCAACTAACTCTTGTATTGATACATAAGTTAGTCAGCTATATTTTTATTTCTTGAAAAAATATGTGTGAACGTTTTTAACTCTTCAGACTTTAAAATATATGAAATTACAATAAATGCTGTTAAGCCCAAAGTTATAGCAGCAGGAACTGCAATAAATGAATTCTTTGAAATCTTACACATGTTCCAAGCTGCAATACCCGTTCCAACAGATGCAAGCAAAGATTTTAAGGATGAAAATAGTACCTTCTTAAGACCAATTTTTCCTATACGCTTTTTCAGATAAACGATGAGCAATATTAAATTAAAATAAGATGATACAGCTGTTGCAAGAGCAAGCCCGCCTATGTTCATAGGACGCATTAGCGCAACACACAAAGTGACATGTAGTATCATTGCCCATATCGCTACTTTAACAGGTGTTTTAGTATCTTGAAATGAATAAAACGCATTTGCAAAAATTTTTGATAAAGCATAAGCGGGAAGTCCTAAAGAATAATAAAACAAAGCATTGTTTGTCATAATTGATCCTAAATAATCAAATCTACCATGCTCAAATAAAAGCTTTACTATAGGAAGCCCTATAACCATAAGTCCGCTCGTGGCCGGAAGAAGAGTAAAAACCGTAAGGCGCATAGAATAATTAAGGGAGTTTTTCAAAGCCGTCATATCTTTTTTGGCAAAAGCTTTTGACATTGCAGGAAGTGCAACACTGACGAGAGCAAGTCCAAAAATTGCCAAAGGCATCTGCATAAGTCTGTTTGAATAACTAAGAGCCGTCACATATCCATCTCCTAGTGACGACGCACATCGGTTGTCAACCAAGGCATTTATCTGATCTACAGATAAACCTATAATTGATGGTATCATAAGAGAAATTATTTTTCTTATGCCAGGATGTTTTAAATCAAATCTAAATTTTAAATGCCACCCCAAGCTTTTAAGTTTGGGATACTGTATAAAAAAATGAAGTGCGCCTCCAATAATAACGCTTACAGCAAGTCCTTTAATTTGATTATCCAAAACAATTGCAGGAGCAATGGCAAGCATATAAAAAATTTCAGAAAAACTTAATGCTGAAGGTGCAAATGCAGGAAGAAAAAATGAATGTAAAGTGTTTAAGATTGCCATCAAAAAAGCTGCAAGACATATAAAAATAATAAAAGGAAACATCAATCTTGTAAGTTCTATTGCAAGCTGCATTTTCTCAGGATCATTTGAAAATCCACCTGCTACTATCTTTGCCAAAAGCGGTGAAAAAAATACTCCTAAAATAGACACAATTATCAATACTAGAAAAAGAATTGTAAAAACTACGTTTAAAAAATTTTGCACTTCTGGTTTTTCTTTTTTATGCAAATACTCGCTCAATACAGGTATAAATGCCGCTGAAAATGAACCTTCCCCAAACATACGCCTGAAAAGATTGGGAATTTTAAAAGCTGTATAGAAAGCATCGGCAAACATACCTGTCCCAAATAAATTGGCAGCAACTATGTCCCTGATACAACCTAAAACTTTTGAAAGAGTAGTCCCAACAGCCGTTTTGCCGGCATACTGTGCTAATGTTTTATTTTTCATAATTATATTTATCTTTTATATAAATTCGATATCAGGCTGAGATCTAAACCATGCGTTTTGACGTTTAGCGTAATGCCTTGTATCTTTTGAAAACTTTAAAATCATATCGTTCTTTGAAATCTTTTTATCTAAGTACTGCACTACGTATCTATACCCTATGCCACTTAAAGCTGGACAATTTTTATCAAAACCCATATTTAAAACTTTTTGCGTTTCTTCAACCATTCCAGTATCTATCATTTGTTTACATCTTTCATTAATTCTATTGTATAGGACTTCATTTTTGGCAGAAATACTGTAATGCTTAAAACTGTATCTTGGACTTTTAGGCTTAAAATGTTCTTTGAGAGTTCTTCCGGAAAGGATATTCACTTCCAGTGCTCTAAGTAATCTTTGCGGGTTTTGTTTATTTTTTTCAGCAGCTTCAGGATCTAATTTTAAAAGTCTACTGTAAAGTTCTTCTTGAGATTTAGCGTTTAGCTCTTTTCTTAAAGGTTCATTGGCTTTAGGCATATCGTCAAGCCCATAAAGTAAGGCTTTAATATACAAACCTGCACCACTTGTTATAATGGGGATTTTGCCCTTGTTTACAATCTCTAAAATTTTTAAATCAGCATCACGTACAAACTCTGCAGCGCTATAAGTTCGATCTGGATTTATAATATCTATTAAATGCTGTAAAATTCCGTCAATTTCACGAAGACCATCTTGTATAAGAGCACCTTCTTTATTGGCACCAATATCTAAATATTTATACACTTGTCTTGAATCGCACGAAATTATCTCGCCATTTTTTTCTTTACAAAATTCAACGGCTTTTTTTGTCTTCCCGCTTGCAGTTGGCCCTGAAATTATTATTATATTCATTTTCTCTCTTGCTAGTCATATCAAAGAGGCAAGGAGTGACAGATACGCCGTTACTTTACTTGCCTTACCTATCGATAACGGCCGATACCCGTATCAAAATTTAGATATAAAATCGATTTTAGTCTCGACGTTTGGATTAAACATGACAAGCAACTCTTTGTAGCATTAAATTACTTGTCGTGCTTGTTTGTTCTTTTTTAAGATTTTTCGGCAACGCTTTTTTGACCTTTATTCTGATACTGTTTTATTTGGTAAATATTTCAAAATATTGCCTCTTGCAAAACAGTCAAAATTTCCTTATGAAGTTGCTTGGCTACATGCACATGCAACACTTAAATTTATACTTTTTACACCTGTTACATCGGCATCAGCTTCAGGATGCTGCTTTATAACAGTATCTGCTGCAACATCAGAATTTTCTTCGGTAGTAATATTTAAAACAATATCATATTGCTGCGCCCATATTTTTGCTTCTTCAATATTTTTATTTGTAAAATCAGGCATAAGAACCGTATCCCCTGTAGGTATTCCATCTGAAACAGCAATATTTACAACAGAATCTTTGTCTACTTTAGATCCTGCCTTAATATCTTGAGAGATTACTATGTCTTTTTCTACAACAACTGAAAACTTTCTTAAAACTTCACCCATAACCAAAGTTGAATGTCGTAAAGCAATATCTGCCGAACGTATTGTCTGCCCTATTAGATCCGGGACGTAAATCATTTCTCCACCCTGACTGATTGTTACTTTGATAGCTTTTCCTTCTCTAACTATCATTCCTGCCACAGGATTTTGCCTTAAAATTGTTCCTGCAGGTACATTTTGATTAGCCTCTTCTCCTTCTTTTTTAAGAACAAATCCCTTACTTGAAAGCTCTTCCAACGCGTTATGAAGGCTTTTTCCAACAACGTTTGGAGTTGCAACTTCTTTCTTACTGTGAACTAAAGCACTCATAATCATATTACAGGCAAGATAACACGCTGCACCTACAATTGCCAACGCAATAAATAACTTCAAAAGTTTCTTCGACAAAATTTCACCCCTATGTATTCTTTTGCAAATGCAAATAATCTCAAAGTAAACTGGCACAACAAAATGCCTAGCGCCTTTGCCCACGATAAACGAAACGACGAAGCAATCCAAACATCTGTGTCACATATGTCATGTGACGGTTATCCTCCTAAATCATCACTTCCCCTAGTAGTCAACAGACCTTTTTTCAAACTTAACTTACAGTTTTAATTGTGCATCTAGCTATTAAATGAACCTCCGCGCAAAGCTTGCTTTGCGCGGTATCAGCAGTGAAAATTGAAGAGCTGTAATTGTTGCTGTGGATCTTTGACCCCTGTTTAGCAACAGTAGCAAGTAGGAAACAGAAGGGACTCTTGGGCTATGTTGCTAAACAGGCCGTATATTAGTTTGTATCAAGGATGGTAAATATTATTATGTGCATAGCAAAAGAAAAAATAACAAGATGGCATACCGTTTTTTTCTATTGCTGTACAAGTGTAGCCTATTTGGCGGTAAAAGTGTCTGTTGAAACTTGCGAACATGCAGTTATTGTTGTACCATATACGCAGTAAATATCTGGAGGCGTAAGTATGAAAAAAATA
>BNVZ01000104.1 GCA_025998475.1 Endomicrobiia bacterium
GCAAGAACCACAAACTTGACTGAATTAAATATTGTGTCCACTATTTTTTTTTCATTATTCATTACTGACTCCGTATAAAACAGTTTCGTACTGCTTCTTAAATATCAATTTATTATACATTTTTTTCGTATTCAATTACACATTTATCCATGTAAAATTGCCACAAGCGCATGAAAGCTTTCTTTGATTTTTAATTGTCGCAGGCAAGTCCAAACTGCAGTCTATGAAAATTTGCTTTGAGTCTAAAATCAGCCACCTCAAGAAACTTTTTTTTCAGGCATTTTTTGTATTCAATTGCAGATTTATCCCATGTAAAATTGCTATCAAATAAAGGCATTTTGCATTAAAACATTCCATTTTTTCTTCAAATTTTTTTGAGATTTTAAATATTGCCTGCGCAAAACTCTCAACCATTACAATATTCATCATTTATTTTGCTTCAGATAAATTCTTTTCTTTTTGCTAGGCAATCTGTCAAAAGTACATCCAACGCCAAGACTTCCGTATAAAATTACCGTGCCCATCGGACAAAACCATATTTGCAACAGTATAAATCTCTACTTGCCCACTTATTATTAAAAAGGTATTTCTAATTTGATACCTACTTCTTGCGTATAATTATTAGGTTCAATAAGCTTCTTCCATACAATCTTACCATCAATTTTCACATCATATGAAGCCACATTAGACTCGAAAGATATATTCCAATAACTAAAAAGGGGGTATACTCACTACCACCCCCCTTTTTTTTTAAGCTGCAAAATGGTGCAATTTCAAGTGATTTGGCTTTGGCAACAATTAACTCAAGAATTTTTTTATTTCAACCTCCCGTGGATTGTAGGGATCTCTCAAAAAACCATTCGCGCTTTTTTAAGGAACAATCACAGAATTTATAGAGCTAAATCCTGTGTATTTCCTCAACACTTCAGGAATCACTACAGATCCGTCTTTTTGCTGATAATATTCAAGTATTGCTGCAAAAGTCCTTCCAACGGCAACACCTGAACCGTTTAGCGTATGCAAAAGTTCTCTTTTTTTATCTTTATATTCCACTTTTATATTCATTCTTCTTGACTGAAAATCTTTAAAATTTGAACAAGATGAAATTTCTCTGTACATTGAACTTCCTGCAAGCCATACTTCGATATCGTAGGTTTTTGCCGATGAAAACCCCATATCTCCTGTTGATAAAAGCATAACTCTATATGGGAGTTCAAGCAAGTCTAAAACATTCGCCGCGTCAAGAACAAGAGATTCCAATTCTTCGTTTGACGTTTCTGGTTTAACAAATTTTACAAGTTCCACTTTATTAAACTGATGATTTCTTATAAGACCCTTTGTATCTTTTCCGTAAGAACCGGATTCTCTTCTAAAACAAGCTGAATAAGAAACAAGTTTTTGAGGAAGTCTAGATTCGTCTAAAATATTGCCTCTGTAGATATTTGTTACTGGAATTTCTGCAGTTGATATCAAATACAAATCATCGTTATGGCATTTAAATGCGTCTTCTGCAAATTTTGGCAATTGTCCTGTTCCTCTCATTGAAGCCTGATTTACAAGGAAAGGTGTCATTATTTCTTTATATCCTTTTGTTTTATGCGTATCTAAGAAAAAAGAAATAATTGCTCTTTCTAAAGCGCAGCCCTCATTTTTTAAAACCGCAAAACGCGAACCCGCAATCTTTGAAGCTGTTGCAAAATCAAGAATGCCTAACTTTTCTCCAATCTCCCAATGCTGCTTAGGTTGAAAGGAAAGTTTTTTCGGTTTTCCGACAACTCTTATAACTTTATTAGCTTTTTCATCTTTACCAACAGGAACACCCTCGTCAGGAATGTTGGGAAGTCCAAGGAGAAAGTCTTCTATTTGATTTTCAATTATTAAAAGCTGTTTTTCCTGTTCTTGAATTATATCTCTTAGTTTGTTGATTTCTGTAAGAATATCAAGGGAAGGCTCTTTTCCCGCTTTTTTAAATTTGCCTATTTCTTCAGATTCTTTATTTCTTCTTAGTCTTAAGTTTTCTATTTCGCCTATTGCATATTTTCTTTCTTTGTCCCATTTTAAAAGCTGATCGAAATTAACATCTTTATTTCTATTTAGCATCGCCTGCTTAACTGACATAACATTTTCTCTGATAACTTTAATGTCTAACATTTTTTCTCCCATATTTATTATTGTTATAATCGATCAATCGGATCTTCAATTTCTCGGAGATTACAACTATTACACTGTTTTAAATATTTGCATATTTTGCCTTTAAATCCCTAATATCTAGCAAAAAACCCTTAGTTTTTCTAATATCACAAGTTTCTTTTTGGCTCTTGCATTATCCTTTGAAAACATCGACACCGGCGACAAAATGTTGGCAAACGCCTACCCAGTTGTTTTTATTTCCCCGTCCTTAAAAGCATTCTCCATAAGTCTTTTTGTTTCCTACTCCTTTAATTTCTCAGGTTTTATAATTTGTTCCAAGTCTTTAATTTTGTTCTCAGCAGCAAATTTATACCACGCTTCGTAAACTTTCGTTTCGTTATTTATAGTATTAGTAAACTGCTCTATAAGCTCTTTTTTGCTTCTCAGTTCCAAACTGGCATTTACTGCCTTTTCAATAGTATTCAAACATCATCTTTACCATCTTCTCTATACTCAATTTTCTCTTTGCTCCTCCTGCCTTCCTCCTTTTCTTTTCTTACTCCTTGCTATCCTTTGTTTTATCAAATGCTTTCTTTACTCCCATTAATACTAAACTCATTCCACCCGACCCGCCTGCTTTCTTTTTCTGTTTTCATAGTACTTCTATTGTACTTTTATATGTTAGTTATTAAGAGGTCTACTATCATTTTGTAACGCCTAAAAGCATAAGAAAAGCTATATTTGGTAATATTTAGCGTTGTAATAGTAATTCAAATAACAAAAGAAATTTTGTAACGCTGCAAACATAGAGTTTTGAGCAAATCGGAAATAGAAGGCAATCACCCATTACCCATTAAGTTGCAGCCCAAAGTTCTCACCAATGCCAAATAATACAAGTTATTAAAAGTATAACAGCACGAGAGATGTTTCGCCTTCAATTGATTTAAAAAAAGAACTTTGTGGGTGGCGGCATCGGAGCGATGACTTTATTGCAACAGTAGCAAGTAGGAAACAGAAGGGACTCTTGGGCTATGTTGCTAAACAGGGGTCAAAGATCCACAGCAACAATTACAGCTCTTCAATTTTCACTGCTGATACCGCACGTCTTGCTTGTGTGGAGGGTCATTATGCAAGAGGTCTATTGAATTACGTCTAACATGGCATGAAGAGGTATTAAATGATGTCAAAGAGAGAAGGTTGGCAAAAAGTGATTAGGTGCAAAAAATCGTTTAATAAAATTTAGTTCAATAATCCTGTGTTTTTAGGAAAAGCTACAATAAATTTAGTAAAATGGATGTACTCTATATATTTGTTTTTGAACTCAAATAAAGAAATATCGGGTTTATCAACTAATAAGAGAAATAGATGTGATATATAAAGCAGTATGACGTATGTTAAGAGTTTTTAGATAAACTCCCCAAGGTCGGTTCTAAAAAAGGGGGCTTAATTTTCAAACCGAGTTGAAATCTAAAATTAATTTAAAAAAGTGAAGGCGCTATGAAAAGGCTATTGTTTCTGATGTTGTTGGTTTTGACGGTTTTTGCAACAAATGTATTTGCTGTAGACATAGACTTTGGTGTTGATGGTGGATGTGTTGTAGCAGAAATCAAAAGTCTCGATGATCTTGCAGACGGAGTGGAGAGAGAACAATTTCCTGTTCGTTTAGAATTAGACCACGAGTGCGTAGTCGCTGTGCTTGATGCAGACTGTTTGTTTGGCGTTAGCGAAAATGTGAAAACAGGTCCACGAATAGCTCTTTTGTGGAAATCCTCAGATCTTATACTGCCAGATCGGTATGTGTGGAAGCAAGAGTGGGAGCAAGATATGATGACGCAAGAATGGTATAGGAGAGGTGATTGCCAAATTGTTCCAGGCAAGCATCCAATATATTTTCAAGCAAGTGCTGTATTAGTTCCTGTTATGCTTGGCGGAAGTTACAATCAAAAGATAACCAAAGAATTTAGTTTGAATGGGAAATTATTTTTGGGTGTTGGTTTTATTAATACCACCACCCGTCAGTTTAATGGTAGCCCTGAGTATGGGAATAGTTGCGACCTTCAATCAGGGTCAAATCCGATGATGGAACCAAATACTTCTGTTAAAAAATCAGCGCATTGTTTTGTGGCGAATCCGTCGATAGGAGTGCGGTATGATACTTCAAAAGACGCTAGAGTAGGATTAGATGTAGGATATTTGTATACACTTGCAACAAAGTCCGGATTTAAAGACGTCAAATTAGATTTTTCAGGGTTTACAGTTAATTTGGGCATCACCGTAAAAATATAAGATTTTAACGTAATTCTTTAAATTTTGTGTAAATATGCTTTTTAAAAGCAAAAGAAATATTGAAGATATACCTAATAAAAACTCCTAATTTGTACAAAGTTAACATAAAATAGCTTGTATTGCTCTTTTGCGCAAATGAAAGTGGTAAGACTTTCAAAAGGTGTAGAACTTCTGTTGGACGACACTTGTTAAACGAATGCTGTTTATGTGCGCTTTGGTTGCTATTAAATCCAACAA
>BNVZ01000105.1 GCA_025998475.1 Endomicrobiia bacterium
TATATCCGAATACTCTATATGCCCTATATGCACAACTTTTGCTGACATTGTAACTATCTCCTACGATAATTATGTCCTAATACCCTATGTCTATATCCACAACTTTTGCTGACATTGTAACTGTCTCAAGTGACAATATGTTTGGGTATTGCCCTAAAGTATTCAAAACATCATCTTTACAATATTCTCTGTACTCAATTTTCTCTTTGCTCACCTACTTGCCCTATCTTTTCTTACCTCCTTGCTATCCTTTGTTTTGTCAATGTCCCTTTCTTTACTCCCATTAATACTAAACCCATTCCACCCGACCCGCCTGCTTTCTTTTTCTGTTTCATAGTACTTCTATTGTACTTTTATATGTTAGTTATTAAGAGGTCTATTATTATTTTTTTCGTTCTCTATTGTAGAGCTGGTTCAATTTAACCCGCAAGTTTTATTGAACCACTCTGTGCTTTGAGCAGTGTGTCGTCTTTAGTATTTGCATATGATTTCACTCTTAGATGTATATGCAATGAGGGAGTGGCACTCTGCTCAACACCTCCTAACAAGAAAATATATGACATCATATTTCCACTGGAAGTATGGTGTTGTAGAGACAGTATCTGACTAACTAGATTACGAGTCGTTTTTTTCACCTCCAGTGAATTTTCGACTTGCTTTTGCGTTAATGCAGATACTGTCAAGAATATAGTGGCATTTGTGGCTTTAGCTTGAGAATAATTAGCGACCGAGAGAAAATCGGTGTACTTGGGGATAAATTACCACAAACCCATTTGTAGTGTTGAAACTCACAGCGACCTGTGCCTATGTTTGCGAAACCAAACAGTGTCCGAAGTGGGCTACCCTAACATACTATGTGGTGAAGGATGATTCCAGCTGCATGAATGCCGAAAATCTTGAAGCATCATCCAATGTAATACACACAGGATGCTTTGAGTGTCGACATTACCCAGCTGAGCGCAAGTAGTTGGGTACTATCAAAAGATAAAAGGAATTTAAAATGAGTATTACATCTTTTGGAAGTTATCTTAAAGAATTAAGAGTTAAAAAGGCTTTACTCTAAGAGATTTTGCAGAAAAGATTGGCGTGAAGCCATCAGAATTATCAGACATTGAACAGGAAAAAATTGATTCTCCGTCCAAAGAAGTTTTGGATAAACTGGCAAAGGATTAGACATGCAAGATGATGTGATATTAGATATTTTTTATGGTTTTGCAAAAAAAGGAAAGTTAGTTAAATCATGATAATAAAATTAAATTAATTAAAAACTTACATGAAACTTGCATAAAAGTTACATGAAATCATACAAAAGTTATATAAAAGTCACACATAAAGTCATGTAAAAGTTACATAAAGTTACATAACGACTACCAGTAGTGAGGTACATCCATTCCATCTGACCTGTCTGCCTTCTTTTTCTGTTTCATAGTACTTTATATGTTAGTTATTAAGAGGTCTATGATAAGTTTGGAAAAGAAGGTCTATTAATCATTACCTCAATTTAAGCGATGCGAAGGACAATATTGCAAGAATTATTCCAACCATCCAAAATCTTATTGTAACTTTTGTTTCTGATAAACCAAGCATTTCAAAATGATGGTGCATTGGAGCCATCTTAAATATTTTCTTTTTTGTTCTTTTGAAATAAAACACTTGTATAAGCACTGAAAACGCTTCGGCTACAAAAATGCCTCCCAGGATAAGCAAAATAAGTTCTTGTTTTATAAATATCGCTACCATTCCTAAAACACCGCCCAAAAATAAACTTCCTGTATCACCCATAAAAACTTCCGCAGGATGAGAGTTGTACCACAGAAATCCCAGACCTGCACCCACAACCGCAAGCAAGAATACTGATATTTCTCCAGCTCCTGAAATATTAATAATCTTTAAATAATTTGCTATTTGAAAATGCCCCGCAAAATATGCAAACAAAGCAAGCGCGAAAGCAGCAATAGTTATATTACCTATAGCAAGTCCGTCTAATCCATCTGTTAAATTAACAGCATTAGAACTGCCAACAATAATAACTACTACAAGCAGTATGTATGAAAAAGAAAAATTTATAGAAAAATCTTTAAAAAAAGGGACATTTACAGACGTTGCAAATGTAGGATTTGGTGGAAAAAAAATTAAATACGATGCAAGCGATGCAGCGAAAATTATTTGTCCAAAAAGTTTTCCTTTTATGGAGAGTCCTTTTGAATTTTTTTTCTTAAGCTTTAAATAATCGTCACAAAAACCCAAAAAACCAAGCCATACAGTTCCTATCAACAGCCATATAATAAACTTGTTATCAAGTTTTGCCCATAAAAGCGTTGATGTGATTACCGATAATAAAATAAGAAAACCTCCCATTGTGGGGGTTCCACTTTTAGCTAAATGCGTAGCGGGACCATCAGTCCTTACTACTTGTTTTATTTTGAATTTTGTCAGTTTTCTTATAATGCAAGGTCCTGCAATAAAACAAATTAAAATACTTGTTAAAATTGCTCCACCGGCTCTAAAAGTTATATACTTAAAAACATTGAAAGGAGTAAAAATATCGCTTAAACGATAAAAAATATGATATAGCATCCGTCACCTCTTTTTTTCTAAAGTATTGTAAAATTTTGTATAAGTGTCTTCTAGTTTCATTCCTCTTGAAGCTTTAAATAAAAATAAGGAGTTATTATCAACCGGAAGCTGTTTAAGATTTCTCAAAAGAGCATGTGAATCTTTTGAATAAAAAACATTTTTAGCAGTTAAAGCCTCTTTTGTATTGAGACTCATTTTACCGTAGAGATTAACAGATTTTACATTTTGACTATTAATAAACTTTCCTAATTCAAAATGATAATCCAAAGACTTATTTCCAAGTTCAAGCATATCGCCAAGAACAAGATTAATTTCTTTACCACAGTAGGATTGGATCACTGCCTGTATTGCTTCCTTGGCTGAAGATGGATTTGCGTTATAAGCGTCGTTAATTAAAATAACACCGCCGGATGTTATAAGAGTTTCCATTCTCATTTTAGGAGGTATAAATTTTTCTATTCCTTTTTTTATTTCTTCAAGAGAAAACCCAAATCCTATTGCGCAAGACGCTGCTGCCAAAGCATTTGCGACATTAAATCTGCCTTTTGCTGGCATTGAAACTTTGACAAATATTTTATTATAAAAAAGATCAAAAACCGCTTGATCCTGATGTAAAGTTATATTTTTTGCGTAAATATCTGCATTTGTATCCAAAGCAAACGTAATAATTTTTCTATTTCCAGCATTTGATATTGTTCTTAAATATCTATCGTCATTATTTATAATCACATAACCGCTTTCTTTTACACTCTCATATAAAACTTTCTTTTCTTTAAATACACCTTCAGGAGAAAGGAAAGTTTCTAAATGCGAAAATCCTATGTTTGTTATAATACCCAAATCAGGTTTTACTATATCCGATAATATTTTAATTTCGCCATATAGCGATGTCCCCATTTCAAAAACTGCATACTCAACGCTTTTAGTCAAATTAAACATTGAAAGAGGAAGGCCTACTCTATTGTTTAAATTTCCTTTATTTGAAAGAGTTTCTCCTCTAATGCTTAAAATTGAAGTCAATATTTCTTTTGTAGTAGTCTTTCCATTAGAACCTGTAATACCAACTATTTTTATATTTTGAAATTTTGATCTGTATGCCTTGGCGAGTTTTTCAAGAGCAACTAGAGTATCGTCAGTTTTAATTATTGAAAGAAGTTTTGGAAAAGATTTTACCAAATCAACATCATCTCTTGAATACACCACCGAAGAAGCGCCTTTTTCTATTGCTTCGCCTATAAAATCATGCCCATCATATCGATTTCCCTGTATGGCAAAATACACTTCACCCTTTTCTATTGTTCTTGAATCTATAGAAATCCCTTTTGCTAAAATATTAGGACTTCCTATTATAAACCTTCCATTTATGGCAAGTATTAACTCTGCAAGATAAAAAGCTTCCATTAAAAAGTAAATTCCTTTTGCTCTACCCCTTGTGGCGCATTTTTTAATTCAATATATTTTTTTGCGACTTCAATATCGTTGAAATGTATCTTTTCACTACCCATAATCTGATAAACTTCATGACCTTTTCCTGCGATTAAAAGAATGTCGCCTTTGTCTGCCATTATGACCGCTTCTTTTATTGCTTCTTCTCTACTGACCACAACCTTATAATTTGTTTTATAAACTCTTTTTATTCCAACTTCTATATCAAGAATTATTTTATTGGGATCTTCTGCCCTAGAATTGTCTGATGTTACAAAAACAAAATCGCTCATTTCAACTGCAATTTTCCCCATCAACGGCCTTTTTGCCCTGTCCCTATCGCCTCCACAGCCAAACACTGTGATAATTCTTTTAGGTTTAATCTTTTTTATAGTTTGCAAGACATTTTTCAAGGCATCATCAGTATGAGCATAATCAATAATGATATCAAAACCGATATCTGTTGCGTTAACACTTTCAAGCCTTCCGGGCGCTTGTTTTGAATTCTCTAAACCTTCAACAGCTTTATTAAACGTAATTCCAGAGCAAACAGATGCGGCCAAAGCGGCTAAAGCATTGTATACATTATGTAATCCGATAT
>BNVZ01000106.1 GCA_025998475.1 Endomicrobiia bacterium
ATATAAGTTCTTTCGTCTTTGACTCTTTAATTTCTTAATTTTTGATACGAAGGAAAGTAAATGTTCAATTATATTTTTGGATTGTTTTCAAACGATATGGGTATAGATCTTGGAACAGCTTCTGTCCTTGTTTTTATTAAAGGGCATGATATTGTTTTAAGAGAACCGTCTGTTGTGGCTATGGAACGTGATACAAAACGAGTTTTAGCTATAGGCACGGAAGCAAAAAGAATGCTAGGCAAAACTCCTGCTAATATTATTGCCGTAAGACCTTTAAGAAATGGTGTTATTGCGGATTTTGAAGCAACTGAAAAAATGATTAGATATTTTATAAAGAAAGTGCACAATAAGAAAACGCTTCTTCATCCGAGAATTGTTGTAGGTGTTCCGTCCGGTATTACCGAGGTTGAAAGAAGAGCTGTTAGAGAGTCTGCTGAACAAGCCGGAGCTAGAGAAGTTCATCTTATAGACGAACCGATGGCTGCGGCAATAGGCGCGGGGATACAAATTCAAGATCCTGAGGGGAGCATGATAGTTGATATTGGTGGTGGCACTACTGAAGTTGCCGTTGTATCGTTGGGCGGAATGGTTGTTGCAAAATCTCTTGATATTGCTGGTGATAAAATGGATGAAGCGGTAGTTCAGTATTTTAGACGTAAATATAATCTTACGGTTGGTGAAAATACTGCTGAATCTGTTAAGATGAAAATAGGCTCCGTATCTCCTCTTGACCAAGAATTAACAATGGATATAAAAGGCAGAGACTTGCTTACTGGTCTTCCTAAGACCGTTAATGTTACTTCAGAAGAAGTAAGGAGCGCCTTGGAAGATCCTGTCAGAAAAATAATAGAAATTGTAAAGAATGTTCTCGAAGAGACTCCGGCAGAACTTTCCGCAGATCTTGTAGATCGTGGAATTATATTGAGCGGGGGAGGGTGTCTTATAAAAGGACTTCCTGAGCGCTTATCTCAAGAAACTGAACTTCCTGTAAATCGTGCGGATGATCCTCTTACTTGCGTTGCAAGAGGAACGGGTGCATATTTAGAAGAATTAGATAACATAAGAAAGTCCAAGAAGAAAAATATGTAGATGTAATAAATAATCCTTTGAGCTTGCGCGCTTTTTAGTAAATTTAGTCTGTTTTGTTTGATTAATGTGGTTTTGGCATTGTCTCTTGCAAAACAGATGGAACTCCCCTACTATTTTTCCATATCGGGTTTTTATAAAATGTGTCAAAATCAAAAATCAAGAAACAGTAATATTGTCTTTGCAGTTCTTATTTTAGTCAGTTTTTTTTTTATAATAGGCAAAATCTCTGCTCCAGTAAATTTTATAAAAAACCTTGTTTATCACATTGCCTACCCTAATTTAGGTGTGGCAAACTATATTTTTTGTTGCTCAGATGGGGTTGGCGACAACGCTAAGACAATTGTCAATCTGCGGCAGGAAAATGTTGCATACAAACAAAAAAATCAAGAACTTATCGATAAACTTCGCAACTATGACGCTATGTCTCAAGAATACGAAAACCTATCAAAACTTTTAAAAATAAAAAAGATAAATAATATAACGTTTGTCTTTGCTAAGACTTCTGCCAGAGAGCCATGCGAATGGTATCGATGGTTGATTATAGATAAAGGTGAAGACGATGGTTTATATAATGAGCTTTCTGTCGTAATGTTTAACAAAGATAATGATACGTTGTGCGCCGTAGGAAAAATAATAGAAACATATAAAACATCGTCCAAAGTTATGCTTGTAACAAATTCATTTTATACTTTGCCTGTCGAAATTAAAAACAAAGGTGTTAATTGTCTTGCGAAGGGTTTTGATTCACACTTGTTAAGAATAACTTATATCCCGCAGGGCGCAGATATTAAACGCGGAGATGAAGTTGTTGTTAGCGAATTAAGTTCTGCCTTCCAAAGAGGTATGCGTGTAGGTGTTATTAAAGATGTGACAGACGAAAAGCCTACGTGTTCTCAAGTTGCTACGGCGGAAGTTTCTTTCGGGTCGAATAATCTTTATAATGCAATTATCCTTGTTCCTCAGGTGGACGGCAAATGAGAAAAATAATTTATTATATTATTATCTACATTGTTTTTTGTTTATTGCAGTTTTCTTTTGGTAAGCATATGAATATCTATGGGATTTTTCCGAATTTTATACTAATTCTTATTGTTTATCTTAGTCTTTCAAAAGGAACAATGGATGCGCAACTGATGGGTTTTTTGTTTGGTTTAACTTGGGATATATTTTCAACGGATATTTTTGGCACAAGAGCTATAATGTTTGCAATTATAGGTCATTTTTTAGGTAGATTGAACAAAAAACTTGATAGAGACAAAATTTATACACAGTTTGTCATAGTATTTTTGGCAAGTATTGTTTATTGGTTGGGAATTAGTTTTATCATTCATGCTAGTGGCAATTATAGTTTTACTTTTTTTACTCTAAGCGGCGCGGCAATAATTTTTGTTACGGCGCTTGTCGCTCCTGCGGTTTTTTATGTTTTAAACTATGTGCGCAAGGAAGCGTAAATGGTATGGCAGAAAGAAGGTCAATTTGCTTACAAAACTTTCCTTAAAAAACATAAGGTAATTCTTGTGTTTTTTAGTTTTCTGTTCGTCTGTCTTTCAATACGTCTTTTTTATTTACAAATTATTAAAGGTGATGAATATACAATAATTTCACAACAGCAGCGTTTGCACAATACTTACGAACACGCTCCAAGAGGAATAATTTATTCTGCCAGTAATGCAGTGCTTGCTGGAAATGAGTTTACATATGTAGCGCTATATCGTCCATATGATCATCATCAAAACCCTTCAGAACAAATCGTCAAAGAACTTACTAAAATTTTAGGAAGAGAAATAAAACCTGTGGTGGACAAAAGTTTAAAGTACGGCAAAGTTGTAATGCTTGCGGATAATCTTACAAAGGAAGAGATGTTTAAAATCGAAGAAAAAAGTTTAAGTTCAAAAGGAGTTTCTGTTGTAAAAGACTTCCGTCGTATTTACTCTTACCCGGAAATAACAGGCCACATAACAGGATATACAAGCAAAATAAGTTCACAAGAGGTTGAGAATTTATCAGAGCAAGGGTATAAAATGGGAGATTACATAGGAAAGGGCGGTATAGAACAGGCCTATGATAAATATCTTCAGGGCAAGGATGGTGGGTGGCAAGTTGAAGTAAACGCAAGGGGTCACCAAGTAAAAGCGTTTAAATATGTCGCTCCCGAGATTGGAGCGGATGTATATTCAACTATTGATTTAAAACTTCAGAAAGTGGCGTATGATGCGTTAAAAGAGAGTGACGCAGGCAAGGGCGCTGTCGTAGTGCTTGATGCAAAGACAGGAGCTGTAAAGGCTTTGGTTTCATGCCCGGGTTTTGATACAAATAAAGTAAGGGGCAGAGATTTTAAAAAATATTCAAAAGATGATAAAAACCTGCCTCTTTTTAACAGAGCATTACAGGCTCATTACCCTCCAGGATCTATATTCAAAATAGTTACATTTGCCGCCGCTACGGATATTCTCTCTATTGATTCTTTAGATCTTATACACTGCACCGGTAGTTTTGAGTTAGGAAACAGACATTATGCATGTTGGTGCAAACAGGGGCACGGAAAATTAAATCTTATTTCAGCCATGGCGCAGTCATGCAATATTTATTTTTATCAACTAGGTCTTAAACTTGGCATAAAAAATCTTGAGAAATATGCCAAGAAATTTTATCTTGGAAAAAAAACAGGGATAGATCTGCCTAATGAAAAAGAAGGTTTTATTCCTAATCCTGAATGGAAAAAGTCAAAATCAAAGGTGATATGGCTTAAAGGAGACACTGTTATATTTGCAATAGGACAGGGTGCTCTTTGTGTAACGCCTCTCCAAATGGCGTGTATGATATCTGCTATTGCAAATAATGGCGTTTGCCACAAGCCCTATATCGTAGATAGGGCTGTGAATATTAGTGGCAATGAGATATATAAGCACGAATTAGAATTTGACGATAAATTAGAATTGACGCATAAAACGTGGAAACTTCTTCACGAAGCGCTTTTAGAAACAGTTGAAAATGGTACCGGAAAAAAATGTAAACTCCCTGGTATTAAAGTTGCAGGTAAGACGGGAACAGCAGAAAATCCTCAAGGAAAAGATCATGGATGGTTTGTTTCTTATGCGCCTGTGGATAATCCTGAAATTGCAATGGCAATCTTTGTTGAACACGGCGGAGGCGGCGGACTTAATGCTGTTCCTATAGGTAGAAAAATATATGAAGCCTATTTTAATATAGCTAATGATAAAGAAGAAAAGATCGTAAAACAATAGACCTCTTGCATAACTAATATATAAAAGTACAATAGAAGTACTATGGAACAGAAAAAGAAAGCATGCGGGTCGGGTGGAATGGGATTAGGCGATTAATGGGAGTAAAGAAAGGGACATTTGACAAAAGAGTCAAGGATAGCAAGGAGTAAGAAAAGAAAAAGGGGGAGTAGGAG
>BNVZ01000107.1 GCA_025998475.1 Endomicrobiia bacterium
GCTTAACGAACTAGGTGATAGTAGTAATAAAGAGCTTTTTCAATTAATTGGCGGTGGACAACGGGAATTAACGAAGTCAGCGCGGTCGTTGGGGGAATGGCGGAGGAGCTCATTAATGAGGTTGGTGGGGGCGGCAAGGGAGGGTTGGCTGAGAATGAGGTTGATGAAGTTGCTACGGTCGGTACCGATGGGAAGGCTGTAGAGCCCGTTGATTAAGCTGAGACGGTCGTCGGGGTTGAGGTCTTCTGGGTTAGAGAAGAATTTGAGGAAGTTGCACGGCCGTCGCCAAGGTGGCCGAGTCTATAGAGGATATTGATGAGGTTTCTGCGGTCGTCGGTGGTGGGGCTGAGATCAGAGATGATTTTGATGAGGTTGGTGCGGTAAGCGGCGGGGAGTCTGTGTCCTTTGAGATTAAAACTGTCGAGGATGCTGATAAGAGAATTGCGGTCGTCGGGGGTGAGGCAGCTGGGTTCAAGGAGAACTTTTATGAGGTCTATGCGGGCGGTGTCAGTAAAGAGGGGGTCTAAGAGGATGTCGATGAGGGGGTAGCATGTGCCGTAGTAATAGCCGCCGAGCTTCTCGGTGACGACGGTAATGAGATCGTTGCAGTCATCGGGGGTAAGACCGGGGATGGCGTTGACGCGTTCTTGAAGGGTTGGAGTTAGAGGTTCATTATGATTTGCAATAAGAGCAAAATACTTACAAAAGTGGTGAAACCACATATAAACCCAAATCCATCCATTGGTATTGTGTTCCTTAGTCTTGAAAAAAGAGGCTTATTATTTTTTCATGTAACGTTTTCTTCTTTCCGAAGATAACTTTTCAATTGAATATCTTAACATCGTCCTTGGCATAACGTGAGAATATTTGTCTAAAAACAAAACAAGCGGTTTTATATCGCGTTTTCCAACTTCCCTAAGCATCCATCCGGACGCTTTATGTATTAAATCATGTTTATTATTCAAAAACATCTTTGCAAGCGCTAAAGTCTCGTCAAATCTTTTTTGTTTTATAAAGCAAAAAGTAGAAACCATTGCAATTCTTTCTTTCCAAAGATATCCGGATTTTGCATACATCCAAAAATCTTTTAAGGAATTATTATTCCAGTAGTCTCCAGTAATATAAGGCGCAGACAAATCAACCAAATCCCAATTGTTAATGTATTTAGAATTTCTCAAATACATTTTCATAATACTAGACTTGCCATTACTATTAATTTTTTTATATTTTTCAACTAGAATCATCAACACGGTAAGTCTTACTTCGTGGATTCTATGTTGTAACAATTCTTCAATTTCTTTTAAATCTATACTTTCCCAATATTGTCTTGCTATAACCCTCTGTTGCGGAACTTTAATTCCCCAAAAAAAATCGCCCTCGCCGTAACCACCTTTATACGTCTGAAAATATTTTGCATTATACCTTGCAAAAACTTCATCTTTATAATGTCTTAAATCTTCTAAAAGGGCTTTTGTCAAATTTGTTTGCATTTTAAAATCTAACGAATCTCCTTAAAAGCAAAGTAATAACAACGTACATGATTGAAGTAAAAAAGAATATAGGCACAAAATTCATTTTGAACATTTTTATCTTAAAAACCAGCAAAAATATTAATGTATGAAAAACACCAAAAACAATCGCATTTACTATTAAACTTAATAACATTTTGCATCCTCTCTTAAAGCATGTAGTTCTACTTATGAGTAGTTTGGAAAAGACAAATAGTAAATACCCCGCTAGGCTACACCTGCCACTCCTTTTTTGCAAAAAAGAGGCATTACTACAGAATGTTTGCTTTTATTCCCCCTAAACATTTGCAATGGACAAAAAAGTTATCTATGACGATTAATATGCTCTTTTAAATAACGACCTGTAAATGATTTAGCGTTTTTCATTATATCTTCAGGCGTTCCTTCTGCTACAATTTTACCGCCCTTTTCACCACCTTCAGGACCTAAATCAATAAGCCAGTCGGCAGTTTTTATAACGTCGAGATTATGTTCTATAACAAGTACTGTGTTACCTGCGTATGAGAGCCTCTGCAGTACTTCAAGAAGTTTTTCTACATCCGCAAAATGTAAACCGGTAGTAGGTTCGTCAAGAATGTATATTGTTCTCCCTGTGGCTCTCTTTGAAAGTTCTGCAGCAAGTTTAATTCTTTGGGCTTCACCGCCCGAAAGAATTGTGGCTTGCTGTCCTATTCTTATATATCCAAGCCCCACGTCTTCAAGAGTGGATAGAATTCTTTTAAGCATAGGAATATTCTCAAAAAACCTAGCGCTTTCCTCTATTGTCATATTTAAAACTTCATCTATATTCTTGCCTTTGTATCTTATTTGCAAAGTTTCTTCATTAAACCTTCTGCCATCACAAACATCGCATTTAACGTAAATATCAGACAAAAATTGCATTTCAATTTTTAAAGTTCCGTCTCCCTGACAGTTTTCGCATCTGCCACCTTTTACATTAAAAGAAAATCTGCCGGGCATGTATCCTCTTGCCTTCGCTTCGGGAACTTGTGCAAATAAATCTCTTATCATAGAAAACGCACCCGTATAAGTCGCAGGATTTGATCTTGGCGTTCTTCCAATAGGGGACTGGTCAACAATAACAACCTTGTCTATATTCTCAAGCCCTTCCATATTTTTAAACTTGCCAGGTTCTTCTTTTGCTCTGTAGAACTTATGAGCTAAATTTTTATATATTACTTCATGCACTAAAGTGGATTTTCCACTGCCTGATACACCTGTAACGCATACAAAAAGACCTAGAGGAATACTGACATTTATATTTTTTAAATTAAATTGTTGAGCACCTTCAATAGTAAGCCATTTATCCAAATGTTGTTTTCTTTTTTTAGGTATAGGAATTTTTAAAGCTCCTTTTAAATACTGACCCGTCAGAGAATTTTTATATTTAACTATTTCTTCCGCATTCCCCTGTGCCACTATATATCCAACGTGTACTCCCGGTCCAGGACCTAAGTCTACTATGTAATCTGCGATTCTCATTGTATCTTCATCATGTTCAACGACAATTAAAGTGTTTCCCAGATCTCTAAGTCTTATCAAAGTCTCTAAAAGTTTATTGTTATCTCTTTGATGAAGACCTATGGACGGCTCGTCAAGCACATACAAAACACCTGTAAGACCTGAACCTATTTGAGTAGCCAGATGTATTCTCTGCGCTTCGCCGCCTGCAAGAGTGCCACTTTCTCTCCCTAAACTTAAATACCCCAAACCAACATTATTCAAAAACTGTAATCTTCCACATATCTCTTTTAAAATAGTGTTACTTATAATTTTATCCTTCTCATTAAACTTAATGTTGTTAAAAAAATCTAATGCTTTTTCAATGGACATTTTTGTAATATCTGAAATTGACTTATTATCAATTAAAACCGAAAGCGCTTCTTTTTTAAGTCTTTGTCCTTTACATGACGGACAAATTCTTTTTCCCATATACCTACTATGAATTTCTTCTCTTACAAAAGCAGATTCTGTTTCGTTATATCTACGCTGCATATTTGTTATAACGCCTTCAAAATCATCATGTCCATATAAAAGGATTGCCTGCTGTTTCCTTGCAAGTTCTTTCCATGGAATATTCAATGGAATTTTATTCTTTTTTGCCGCTTCTGTTAAAAGTTTCCAATAATATCCGCCCCAGCTACTTTTCCATCTGCTGGTTCTTGTTGTTATCGGTTCCGACCATGCAATAATCGCGCCTTGCTTTACCGAACGGTTTTTATCAGGTACCACTAAACCCTCGTCAATTTCTATTTTACTTCCAAGCCCGCCGCACTCAGAGCAAGCTCCAAACGGGGAATTAAAAGAAAATAACCTTGATTCTATTTCGGTAAGATTTATTCCGCAGTCTATACAGGCGTGTTGTTGGCTGTAAACTGTTTCTGATACAACTTTAGAGTCTTCCATTACGGTAACAGTTACTGTGCCTTTCGACTCTTTTAAAGCAGTTTCAACTGAATCTGCTACTCTGGAGCGCAAGTTTTTGTTAAGTTTTATTCTGTCTATTGCTATATCGATAGTGTGTTTTTTATACCTATCTAATTTTATATCTTCGTCAAGCATGTAAATATTATCATCAACTCTTACTCTGGAATATCCTTTTTTTACAAGACGCAAAAAAAGCTCTTCATATGTACCAGATCTTCCTCTTATAAGAGGCGCTAGTATATGAATCGTTGTTGAATTAGGTAGTTCCATAATTGCATCAATTATTTGCTGTGCAGATTGAGGTTGGATTATTTTACCGCATTTGTGACAGTGAGGAATGCCTACTCTTGCAAACAAAAGCCTAAGATAATCATAAACCTCTGTTACCGTTCCTACTGTAGAGCGTGGATTGCGAGATGAGTTTCTTTGTTCTATTGATATCGCTGGAGACAAACCTTCAATAATATCTACATCAGGTTTGTCCATAACTGCCAAAAATTGTCTTGCGTAAGCGGATAGAGATTCAACATATCTTCTCTGAC
>BNVZ01000108.1 GCA_025998475.1 Endomicrobiia bacterium
AAGCACTTAGAACAGTAATTAATAGGGTAGGTAAAGTTTGTATTTACTTTGCTTAAACTACTTGTTGTGCTGTTAAATTTATTCCTTGCTTAAACTACCTGTTATGCTGTTAAATTTATTCCTTGCTTGTTATAAGTTTGTATTTCTTGAAATATAAGGGTATAATACCTTCAAAACCTTCAAAGATAAACAGAATTGTTTCGATTGGAGTTGTATATCATAAAAACTTACTTAAAGAAGTTTGCAGTGCCTCTCATGTCGTTTTTTGTTATCACTGGAGCTTGTGGCTGTAAGAGTGATAACCAAGCCACAAACATTGATGTCCATGATGTTTACGATGAAATAGCTCAGCTTGATGTTTACGCAGGGCTTGGTAAGGCAACTGATCCTGTTCCGTTTGCGCCAAAAGCTCGCATTGGCACTTTACCTAACGGACTTAAGTACTACATTCTAAAAAACAACCAACCCAAAGACAAAGCATATTTAAGCCTTGTTGTAAATGCAGGGTCAGTACTTGAAAAAGATGACGAGCAAGGATTTGCTCATTTTGTAGAACAAATCGCTTTCAAAGGTATAAAACCACTCTTGCAAGACATTGACTCATCATCTGCTACTAAGAATTGCGTTAATTTCTCAAGTTCAAGCACTGGTTTTGATGAAACAATTTACAATTTTGAATTACCAATCCAAACGGATAAAAACAACATAAAACGTATTCCACAAAAAGCTATAAACATTCTTGACAATTTGACATATGCGGTTGTGTTTAGCCAAAAAGACCTAGATGACCAAAAACGCATTATACTTGAAAAACAAAGATCACAAAATGAAAGAAACCATACTTTTGGATATGAAGGACTAGCAGATCAAAAAGTATATCCTATTTTGTCTAAAGGCTCGCCATATGCTAATTGTTTACCTGTAGTAACACAAGAAGCTATCAAAACAGTAAACCTTTCAAAGTTAAAAGACTTTTACAACAGATGGTATCGCACAGATAATATGGCTTTAGTGTTTGTTGGCGATTTTGACGATGCTGCTTTAGAGGCATCACTAGCATCGCACTTTCATGCACCCTCTCCAAATACGCCTCTACAACGTCCTGTTTACGACTTATCGCTATCTGTAAAGGGACACATAGACGCAGAAATTATTACCTATCCTAAACAAAACTACATTGAAACTTGTCTTTATTATAAGCGCCAGCCAAAACCAATTGTTAATAATATTGCCTCAAGGCGTGAGTATTTTATGGATATGCTTATTAACCGTATGCTTAGCGAGCGCTTTGAAAAAATATCTTCCAAATCGTCTGCTCCATATACGTACGCATGCCCTAAACATGTAAGTTTTGCTAACTCATCACGGTTTTATGAGCTTAGTGCTTTAGTAAAACAAGACAAAGTCGAAGAAGCAATTAAATCCCTTTTAGAAGAAAAAGAACGCATTTTGCGTTACGACTGGACAGACTCTGAAGTTGAACTGGCAAAGCTTTATGTTATGTCCTTTCCTGAAGAAAGTACTTTGGGATATTGTGACAAATCATCCTGCAGCTATGCTCGCAGTTTTACAAAGCATTTCCTTGCAAGACAATGCGTAATTGCTGATCCACAGTGGAGCCTAATGGCCGCAAAAAAGATGTTTCCTAAAATTACCACCAAAGATTTGACAAATGCCGCAAGAGATTATTTTGTTGATGAGGATCTTACTGTGTTTGTACTGGCGTCTAGCAAAGACAAACTACCATCAAAAGAAAAGATAAAAAAAATTGTCCAAGATGTAAAAAAATCAAAAGTTTCGCCTCCAGTACCTGAGGTTATTGACTATAAGCTTTTAAGCAAAACACCTAAACCCGGATCTATTTTAAAAGAAACAATAGACCAAGAGACAAAAGCCGTTATACTGGAGCTTAGTAACGGCGCAAAAGTTATATTAAAACAAACTGCAAATAAAGACGATAAAGATAGTATAATTTCTCTATGTGCGCTTGCCAAAGGCGGAACAATGGCTGTTACTGACAAAGAAGATGTCCCTTCTGCAAGATTTGCCTCAGAAATTCTTCATCAATCTGGCATAGGGCCATATTCTTCTCATGAGACCTCAAATAAACTTTTAGGCAAACAAGTATCCCTTCAGGCTGACATAGACGCTTTTGAACGTTACCTCCATGGTTACTCTTCAGTTAAAGATATAAAAACGCTCTTTGAGTTAATTTATCTTGGGTTTACTAGTCAAAAGTTTGACTCTGATAATGTTAAAGACTTAATTGAGTTTTACAAAAGAAATGCGGATGATCGTGATAATATTTTTTTAAGAGAGACTACTAAGGCTTTTTATGATGATAATCCACATTTTAATGTCTGTGGTTCAAATCATCAATCGCGTTTTGATTTCTTAGAAACCACTTCTGCTTTTGTTCCTATTAAATTCTTTGAAATGTCAGACTATCCTAAAATAAGTCAAATCCGCGCTTTTGAGTTTGTAAAAAAATGCGCGAACCCTTCAGATTTTACATTTGTTTTTGTTGGTAATATTGATACCGAAGTATTTAAATCATACATTAAAACTTATATTGCCTCTATCCCTCCCTCAAGAACACTTACCAATCAAAAGTTTACACGTCCCAAACCTTTTAAAAAGGAAATTTATACGGATGATAAATATAACAGCGGGAACACCATGGTACGCATGTCTTGGGCTATAGATGAAAAATATTCTCTAAAACTGAAAGCAGCCTCAAAAGTACTTGAGAAATATATTAATATTATCTTTAGTAAGCCTGTAAAACATAGAAATAACAGTGCATGGGTTTATCTCAATCCTTTTTTTGATGAGCTTTCCATGGATACACATGTTTCATATGATCCTAAAGGAGTTAAAGAACGCATATCTAGAGTTTTTAAAGACATCCAAAACATAGCAGAAGGCAATATTGACGCAGAAATTCTTGCAAAGGCTAAAGGAACTGTGCAAAAATTACATAAAGATATAAAAGATTATTCGAATGGCTATGTATATGTCGCGAGTTATGCTTGTTCAGCCGTTTTGCATAATAGCCCCTTAAGCGAATTTGATAATTTTCCTTCTGCTTGCCAAGCGGTATCTAAACAAGATTTAAAAGATATTGCGGTGCGACTGCTAAAAGGCAAGTATTACCAGCTAATTTTACATCCTAAAAAATATAAAACTACCAAGTAACTTACGTAAATATTACTAAAAACTAACTCAAAGTATCACAAACAGTATAACAAACACAACTCGAAGTTTTAAATTAAAAAGAGTGACAAGCTCATTTGTTATGATGCTTGTCACTCTTTTTATTAAAGATTTGCTATCCTAGTCTAAATCTGTGCATTTGAAAACACGTTTAAAATCTTAATTTTCAAATATACGCTGACAAACGTTTAATTTAAGTAAATTTCAACAAAACATGAACGTTTGTATATAGGCATAAATCTCTAGGCTTAGTGTTCTGTGATGTCAAAATCCTTTAATATGAACAAACATATACGTCAAACGCATGAAAAGAATCTTTTAAACATAGTGTTGTTTAGTACAACCGCTAACACTTAAAAAGTCAAAAAAAGCTTTCATGCGTTTGACGCAACATATTACATGCTAGGTGTTTGAGTCTGTCCAAAAACCCATACTCATCGCATATTTCTGTATTTACCCGCTAACTTTATTTCAAGGACATTTCGTCGTAAAACGAAATAATCCACAGCTAACTCCCAAAGCTTCTAGAGCATCTTTTGCTTTTTGGAGTCACCCATGTCTTTTGGTCTTCAGTGAATAGTAATCCTGCTTACATTAGGATCTCTTTCAATTAAATCTATAATCGCGTCCACCTCGTCTTGAGAACTGTTAATATAACCAGGACCCCCGCCCCGACCTGGCAGTATGCAACCTGTCGAATCCGTTGGGTAATTCCCCGCGTGGATATATAGGTAGGAACGATTAGGAACATGCATTATCTCCGGCGTGTATCCGAAACTAAAGCTATCAACAAGTTCTACATCATAGGTTCCTGGTGCTATAAGATAAGGAATACCACGGTCATTAATACCATCTCTCTCCATAGTGTCGCAACTATACCTTCCTCCTCTAACTGTAAGCCTTCCGCGGATAGCACCATTGTTTGGTGGAGTGCGGTAAAGATCGAAGTGAGGATCTGCCTGAGCAACAGCTGAGGCAAAAATACTTAAAGCAAAGAAACTACAAAAAACTAACAATGACCTTTTCATTTAAATCTCCTTTTTTACATATTATTTTCTTTATGCTTTAAGCATAAAGCTTCTACTGTACAATCATCCTATGTGCTACTTCCTCCTTTGTCATTAAAATCCGTCACTTCGATCTGATTAAATTTAAGCAAATTCCATAGACTACAATTTGTAGTGCCCTGTGACAATCAAAAATCAAAAAAAGCTTTCACGCATTTGACGTAAGAAACATATTACATGCTAGGTATTTGAGTCTAT
>BNVZ01000109.1 GCA_025998475.1 Endomicrobiia bacterium
TTTTCTCGTAAACAGAAGGACTGCTACTCCAGCGAAACAGGAAGAAGTCAAAGAAAGAGAAAGAGTAAAACGGGAGAGAGAGCAACGGGAAGCGTGGGAGCGGGAAGAGCGTGAGAGAGAGCAACGGGAAGCGCGGGAGAGAGAGCAACGGGAAGTGTGGGAGAGAGAGCAACGGGAATTGCGGGAGCGGGAAGAGCGGAAAGAGCGGGAAGAGCTGGAAGTGCTGGAGCTAGAGGAGCAAGCACTGGGAAAAGAGCGGGAAGAAGCGCTGAAGGCAGCGCGGGAAGAAGCGCGGGGAAAAGTGCAGAGGCTGCTGGCATCGTCTTTTTCGTCATCTAGCTCATCATTTTCATCCTCCTCATCATCATCATCATCATCATCTTCTTCTTCGTCTTCATCATCTTCTTCTCCATCGTATTCTCCATCTTCTTCGTCTTCATCGTCTTCTTCGTCATCATCTTTTTCGTCATCTTCGGACGAAGAGGATGAGGAAGAAGCAAGGCTGAAGCTGCTGGAAGAAGCGCAAAACGAAGAGCAAGTGTTGGACAAATCACTGCAAGTATTGCAGGAGCTGAAAAGAGGGCGAGTAAGAGCACTGACAATGCCAGAAAGTAAGGTGCAGGAAGAAATGCAGGGATTGCAGAGAAAAGTGCTGGAAACAGCGTCGGATTTGGAAAAAGTGCTGGAAGAAAAGCAGGAACTAGAGGAAGATCTGACAAAATTGCGGGATTTTGAAAAAGAGTTGGGAAGGGTGATGGTTATGAAATTAATGCTGGAATCACCTTATTCGTCACCTAGTTCGTCTTCACCTTCTTCTTCTTCATCAGCTGGAGCTGGAGCTGGATTATCTTCCTCATCAGCTGGGAGGACTAAAACTGAGACATTAGATGAATCTCAAACTGCAGCTGCACCAGCTGGAGATGGGCCTGAGTCTTCTTCATCCTTATCATCTTCTTCGTCACCTAGTTCGTCATCATATCCACTATTGTCGCCTTCGCTGAAAGTAAAGCTGAGACCGGAAGGAGCAAAGCAAGAAGCAGAAGCGAAGAGGTTTGAAAAGTGTAAAAAAGCGCTGCGTAAGGAAGGAGAGAAAATAGTAAATCAGAAGTCTAAAAAAATGAATATATTGCGGATAACAGTGCAGAAAGCAGAGTCGAATCTGAAAGAATTGCTGGAAAAAAAGCAGAAACTAGGTAAAGATCTGAAAGAAATGCGTGAACGGGAAGAAGCACGGAAATCATTGCAGAAAAAAAACCAGAAAGAAGAGCAGAGAGAGAAGCGGAAAAAAGGGCGGGGAGAAGCGCGGGAGAATGAAGAAGACGATGATGAGGGAGAAGAAGTGGCAGCAGCAGTGCTGGAAGAAACAGTGATAAAACTAAATCAGGAAGCGGCGAGTCATAAAATAACGCTGAGTCTTGCTGAGGAAGAGCTGAAAAGAGAGAACCATGAAATAGCGGCTATAATGAAGGATCCAGTACAGGCAAAAGAGGTGTTAAAGCAGAAAAAAGAGCAGGATCTGGAGAATGGACGGAGAAAAGCGCAGGAGCTGGAAAAAAAGCTGAAAAGTGAGCTGAAAGCGCTGCAGGTTCTGGGAGAAACGCTGAAAAAAGAGCGGAAAACAGTGCATATGATGGATCTGAGCGATGTACAACAGGAGTCGAGCGAGCTGAAAAAAGCGCTGACACTGAACGCAACGTCCAGCTACGTACAGACAGTAGCGCAGTTGCTGGAAGTAGCGCGGGAAACGCAGAAGTTGGAAATGTTGGAGAAAAGCACCCTCCTCCTCCCCCCCCCCAACATACGACGTCGTGGTAGGTATGCTGATGGATGCGCGGGTATCAGAAGTGGAGTTGGGAGTGGGATACGTGAAAACGACTATAATGCTGAAGAGTCTGACAGAAGAGATAGAAAAGCTTTGGCTGAAAGGGACGCCGGAGACGGAAAAAATAATTCAGGTGCTAAAGCAATCGCTGGAAGTAGCACGGAGAGAAGAGCGGAAAGAAAAGCAGGAGCTGAGAGAAGAGCAGGAAAAAAATCTGAGAACGGTGCAAGCGCTGGGAAGAGTGCAAAAAATGGCGGTGGCGGTGGAAAGAGAGCGGGACGAAGTGCGGAGAAAAGCGCAGATAGAAATGCGGAAAATAAAGTGGGAAGAAGCGCTGGGACTGAAAGAAGTGTGGGAAAAAGAGAGGAGAAAAGCGCAGGATCTGGAAGCAGCATATGGAAAAGTGCAGAGAGAAATGCAGAGGTGGGAAGAAGCAGTGAAAATATCGTGTGCAAAAGAGCTGAAAAAACTGCAGGCGATGCAGGAAGCGCGGAAAAAAGGGTTGAAGGTGAAAATAGCGCGGAAAGAATTGATGAGAAAAGGCAAAATGCTAAAAAATCAGAACAGAAGGCAGGAAGAGCGGAAAGAAAAGCAGGAGCTGAAAGAAGCGCGGATGAGAGAGACGGAAGTAGCGCTCAAAGCGGAAGAAGCGTGGGTTAAAGTACGGGAAGCAGCGCAGGAGCTGAAAGAAGCGCGGATGAGAGAGACGGAAGTAGCGCTGGAGCTGAAAGAAGCACGGAAAGTAGAGCTGAAAAAAGAGCTGGAGCTGAAAGAAGTGTGGGAAGAAGCACAGAAAATAGCAAAGAAGATCAGGAATATACATCGCTCCTAGTCCTAGGGTCACTGGAAGAAGAAGAACTAAAAAAGCAGGCAAGGGAGAAGGACTGGGGAGAAGAAGGGCTGAAAGGGCAGAAATAGGTCAGGGAGAAGAGCAGGAGGGAAATTAGATATTTTAAGCCTACCGAAAAAGCAATAGACAAGTTGGAAGAAGTATATGAGTTGAGAGCATTTAAATAGGTGTTAGAGAGGGTATATAATAGGGTAGACCTTGTACATATTCTTAAATTAAGGGTATTGCTTACTGATGGACAAAATAAGCATAATTTAGGCAATTATTTATCCAGATGGAACTAACAGATAAACAAAAACAAATCCGCAAAGAAAGCTATAACAAGTAGCTATAATATTATTAAATTGAGGAGAAGTATTATAAACGAAGGAAATCTAGTACAAAAAGCTAACGAACACCGAGCAAACTCCAAGAACAAGCCAAAATTGTACAAATAGCATCAGGGGAAACCAGAAGACAAAAACGAAGATACAAAGAAATAGCAGAAGCGGTCTTGTCTGTGCAGATAGGCACAGAGTCACTGTATGGAAACATCAAGCAAATGGCGCAAAGCTGCGGCGATAATAAGAACAAAACCATAACCATAAAGGATTTGATGGTTATATCCCAAATAGACAAGGCCGCACAAGGAAATACAAAGTCATTTGAAATTATACAAGGTATAATAGGAAAATTCTCAAGAAAATCTGAGAGACCTAAAACATATAACATATAAGTGCAATGTCGGGATTGTGAAAAAGTTTCTAGCGAAGTGTGGATGTTAGAGTCAACATGAAAACACCAAGTAAAATAGTTTTTAAGAATGACAAATACCAGAAGCCGAACTAAATGCGCAGTTCTTTCATGTCCAAAAACATAAAAAGGTTGTTACAGAATGTCATTCGCGGCTCTTCTACGTCACTGGAAGATATTTTAAACAGCAAAAATCTGACGATGTTACTTCCCGCACTAAAATATACATCGCTCCCAAGGCCAAAGTAATACATACAGTAAAAGAAGATGGTACCGTTGAAATAAAGATTCAAAACAAAGGTTTTTGTTTTACTCCTGAAGTGTCAATACTTAGGGATATGGATTATTGTTATTTAGGTTTAGGTGCAAAGTTATTCTACTGGTCACGTTTTAGTGCTAGTGCGGGTGCAGAGATTTATGACTTCAATAAGATATGCTTTAAACCATATGTGTCTGTTGATTACACCATTCCATACTTAAAAAATACAAAGGTTGGCGTGAATTATAATTTTAGTAATATTGGCATAAAACTTAGCATTTTATTTTAAGAGACAGCAAAGCAAACTTCTGCTTGCATTGCAAGGTAAAACTTGTGATAAAAAGGTGGAATAATCAACCACATCTAATTTATCTTAGTATACCTTGTTTCATAAGCTATATATGAATTATGGGTTTTGACAGACACTTTTAACTTTTTAAAAACGACTGACTTTATAGTTTTAAGATAAAAACACATAGGTGATAATGATATATCGTTAGCATATTGACATAGATAAACCACTACCCCGAAGGTATATTTAAGACATTATCATAAAATAAATTAAGAATTGAAGGCAGCTAATGGAAGAAGATCTAAAGTTCTCGTTGTAT
>BNVZ01000110.1 GCA_025998475.1 Endomicrobiia bacterium
TTTCTCTTTGCTCACCTACTTGTCCTATCTTTTCTTTCTTCCTTGCTATCCTTTGTTTTATCAAATGCTTTCTTTACTCCCATTAATACTAAACTCATTCCACCCGACCCGCCTGCTTTCTTTTTCTTTTTCATATACTTCTATTGTACTTTTATATATTAGTTATGCAAGAGGTCTAATGTTATAATACTCCTATAATTTATATTAATTACTACCTAAAGAATCTGCTGCAAGCTTAATGATGTCATCAAGGTTGTCCCAACTGTTTCCACCCTTACGTGCTACTACCGAATCACTTGGAGATGTTTTGACTTTTAAATTTGCTGCTTGTCTTGACTTACTTACACGTGTCTGATTTGCTTGCTGCTGTAATGCTGTCTGTCGTTCAATCTCTAACATCTTGTTTCGTATATCAGGGTTTAACCATATAGCTTGATTGTACAAGTCTTCTAGGTCTACGCTATTGGTCTGTTCTGAAAGCTTTCCCATTGTGTTTACTACTGCATCGTAATACGGGTGCTTCGGATTGCTTTGCTCATCTACCTCTTGTGCAAACGCTTTTAATCGTTCCTGTGCATCTTGCATGTCTATTTGTTCTTGCTTCTGTTTTTCATAGTCTTGTTTCTCACGTTTTCTTTGATCTTCTTGCTGTCTACGTGATTGCTCTGATTGCGCCCAGCTATCTAGTCGATCTAATTTTTGATACATGGGATCATTTTGCTGTGTTGCATAATCTTCCATTACCTCTACCAAGTTCTGTGGATCTATATTTGCTTTTGCAAAGAAGTTAGCTAAAAATTCTACGGGGTTATTTCTAGCAAGCATCGCGTCTTCTACAAGGCCTTCAAAAAACTGTTGATTGTTTACACCAAGTTTTTGCATATCATCATGCAATGGCTCTATTTTCTGGGTTAGAGCTTGATACTCTATCACCAGCGGTTCAACTTCTTTGTACTTAGCTGCTGTTGATTCGTATGTGTTCTTTAAATATTGCGTGCTTTTATCATAGGCTTTGGCAGGGTTACGAAACATTTCAAGGATCTGCCTTTGAGCATCAGGATTCATTGAGTTAAACAATGCTTTTTGTTGCTGATTCCAAAAGCTCATCGGATCGATCTTAGGTACTTCAACTAAAGGTTTTGCTGGCTGTGGTGCTAGCTGTTGTGTTTGAAGGTCTTGTTCGTTTAAAAGCGACTTTTGTTGTACTTGTGCCTCATTTTCTTGTAGCTGATTGTCTGCCTCAGCTATGATTTCATCCAAGATCTTTTAACTGGTTCTTGTGACACTTGCTCTTGATGGTGGAGCTTTTGGTCATTTAAAAGCGACCCTTGTTCTGCTACATGCTCACTACTTCTATCTTCTGCTACACTTTCCATCATTTCTTCGTCTAACATTACCCACTCCTTAGTATGTCGTGTTTATTCTATTAAAACTCTCTTCTACGATACGCTGATGCTTGCTTGCAGCCTTTTGTACATCTAACATCAACTTATTCTTATCAAGGTCTAATTCACCTGCTACCTTAGCGGCATCTATTGAACCTTTTGTTCTTTTATCTGTGCTTCTTTTGCCTTGGTCTGAGCATTCATTTGATCAGCATATGATGACATTACTTCAGCTTGAGCTATTAACTCATCAGGCATTGGTTCTTTGGGTTGAGTAGTTTCTGCCATCTGTTTATTTTCCTCTAGAATCTCTGCTATTATGTCATCAGTTTCATTACGCACTATTCTAGATCTTGGGAATGCTGATAATGCCCAACTTGTGTTCTTTAGTATCAACTGTAAGTATCTAGGATTTGACTGACATACAGCTATGGCTTGCCCAATAGACTCATTTAATGCTGTTAAGTAATCAAGTCTTGATTTAACTTCTTCCTGTTCATTTTCCCATACATTAAATGTAGTTTCCATATCCATCATATAGCTTCTAAGCCTGTCATTTTCCAAGAACTCCTTAACCTCTTCCCAGCTTGGACGTTCAAAGAACTTGGCTTGCACTTTGTCTACTGGTGGGGGCTGTGGTGACTGTACCCCTTGCATTTGAGCATCGTTAACCATCTGATTATATTGAACATCTTGCATCTGCATTGACAGTTGATATTGCATCTTATCTTGGCTGTGTGGTAGCTCCATCGATGTTATTTCTTTTAACGTTTCTATGGTAAATCTTTCACATATGATTTCAGCTGCTATAGAGTAAACGCCTTTTATGTAGTCATTTATCCGTTTCTGTCTGCTTCTAAGTCTAAGTGATCCAAATCTTCCCTTTGCTAGTGTTGCTGTAGCTGTTTCTTGGGGTGAAATATTGTGTTGTATGTCTGATATTCCTGTGATTTCATATATTTCTTGTAGTAAGTTATCTTGCTGAAGGTAGAGTCCTTGTGCTACTTGTTGTTTTATCTCAATAGGATCATGAGCAAAGAAATTCTGCATACCACCTACCTGAGTAATGCCATCCATATCGTCTATTGCTATGTATTCATCATCACCTGCGGAGTTTAATTTGTCTAGCTTGTCAGCATTCATCGCAGCATAAAAAGCTCTAGCTCTAATCTTATCTACTAGGTTTGCTATTCTTGCCGCTCCAATGCTCATATCCCTAGCTTCTCTAACGTATAGATCAAGTTCAGGTGTTGGAATCATGGTAAGATTTGAATGTATTGAGCGTAATGGCTCGGGTGTTGGAAAAAAGCCTTTAAGATGATAAGGGTCATCAAGCTCTTCAAGTACAGCTTCTTTATACGTTGGACAAACAAAATAAACCTTTTTTGTTGTCTTATCCCATATCTCCCAGATCTCTGCTCGTTTAATGTCTGAAATATTAAACTGTTTATGATCTTCATCAGTATAATTTAACTGTATTTGCTTGCCTAATTTGCCCCATCTCTTGACTAAATCATCACGGCTTAACAAATGTCTGCGTGCCACCCAAAACACTTCCTTCCAGCTTCTACCTGAACTAATACGAAAGTCTCTGTAGGATATGTGCTCTATCTTTACGCTTTCATCTTTTAGGTTTCCTTGTCCATCTAAATCAGATTCATATGAAGCCCAAAGAACTCCTCGGCCACTAATAAGGTAATCATATTTAAATGAGTCAAATTCTCGCTCAAGTTCTACATTCTTAACGTTATGGCTCAGGGCTCTCTCCATAAGTTCTGAAACGGTGGTAAAAAATTGTTTTTTGGTTGGGTCTTGAGCTTGCTCTTTTGCAAAACGTCTTTCTAAAGCAGGTTGAGGTATTTCGGTAAGTAATGCGCAATGGAGCAATTCAGTGTTTGCATAGAATATGTTGTAACGTAACTTATCTAGACCTTCTGTGTTATGGTCATGATATAAGCTGCCTTTATCTGACTCATTTAAATACTTTACTTCGTAGTCACGAGCTTTACGCATCCAAAATTGTTCTCTGAGCTTACTTGACTCTAGTCTTGTAATCCAGTAAGATGCATCTTTCTTTGGTGTATCTTTAATGCCTTGGCTGTCACTTAATTCTTTGCTATTAGCACGTCCAGTAACTGCGCTTTCAGAAAACAAACCTTTAACTTTATTTATAACATCTTTCATGGCCATTAAAATATACCTTCTCTTGCGCGTCTATTTCGTTCGTCTCTATCTGCAAACACTTGCTCGTGTGTTATCCAATATGCTTCATTTGGCTTAAGATTAGGTCTAACTGGAACATTTACGTATTTGCCGTTGTAGGCATCACTTACATATCTTAGCGCATCAGCACCATGAGAGTACTTGTCATGTAGTGGCCTGTCCTTATACATATCTATACCTTCTCTATAGTCATATCGGTAGTTACGTAACACATCTAAACCATAGCACATTTAACACAGTCAAACCACATGTTTTTAAATAATATCCTGCACGCATCTATTCCGTCTTGTAAGGCAAGTACTCTGTGTAATGGTCGCACTATAAAATTCAACTTCCTTCCGTACTCACATGCTACTTCAAAATGGCTTCTTCCCGTGCTCCAAGACTCAGGTAAAGAGTCATGTGGAAGTATCATCATTCCTATCTTATAACCCTTACTACCAAAGATTACATTAATGTAATCTGGTAGCGATAAATGATTGTTCTGGTAATAATCCAACAACAACACTTTGTCTTTTAAGAACTGACAAAACCAAATTGAAGTATAGTCTGATTTTCCGATATCAAGGACTACGTTTATAGGATAGTCTGGATGGGGGAGGATCTTGCTAA
>BNVZ01000111.1 GCA_025998475.1 Endomicrobiia bacterium
CCGACTCTTCCATAGTCTTTAATATACAGTCCAGTCCATCGTTTGCCAGTAAAATTCCTGTTCCATGTCCTTTGCATAGTGCTTCTGTTGCAGGGGCTATGCTCTTTTGTGCTAATGTGACTACTAAATCTTTTGTTGTTGTCAAATCTTTGTTGTCAACTATTTCTAAATTATCATCCCATTTATATACTACTGGGCCTTTGTTGGGAGGAGGAGGTGTAAATTTTTTGCTTAGCCCATCAAATCCTTCCAGACTGCGTATCAATGTATATTTTCCTTTGTCCATTACTCCATTAGAGCATACGGTTATGTTGCTATTTAAGAGCTTTACGGGGCAGGGGGGAGTGTAAGTATCGCGAAGTCCATCGGCAAGTTTATCTTTATCCCAACTGCAACCGCCATCATTTGCTATCAAAATTGGCTCTTGGGGCTTTAAATCTTGCGACAAGTAAAATTCATAATTTTCAAAATTACTTATTCCTCTTACTGTAATTGCCTTTGTTTTTTTAATAACTAATGTGTTGCCTGTAAATGCGTCGGACCTATCGTTAGCGCAAATGCCTCCGCATAGTGTTGTGTTGACTCCAAATTCCGGGGTCCCTAAGATAGCTACTGTGTTACCAGTGGCATTGCCTTTGCCATTGCTTACAACGGCACCGCCACAAACACCTCCTTCAATCCTTCCACCATTAATTATGACTTTATTATTTTTTGCGTCTCCGTTATCGTTGTTAACAAGACCGCCAGAAACATTTCCGCCAACAGTTGCGCTGGTGATTGTAACCTCATTATTTTTAGCATCTCCATACCTATCAGAATAACCACCACGAACATACTTGCTGATTGTCACTTTGTTTTTTATAAATACTTTATTATCAGAAGCTGTTCCATTTCTTGTCCATCCACCATAAACCATGCATATGTTCCTTCCTGCATTAATTTCAACTGTATTACCATTAACTTTAACAGCATTTCTTTCTGAGAGAGAACAGGCGCCCCTAATTATATTTTTATTAAAATTGCCTCCGTTTACGATAATTTTGTTGCCTGTCATTGATTCAACAGCACTATTATCATCAATACAAGCACCACTTGCCTCTCCAACTATTGCTCCTTGATTGACAATTAAAGTACATTTGTTTGGGTTTTGCGGAAATATGTTAGCATCATTCGCGGTTCCATCATCTTTATCAGAATTACCAGCAACATTCTTTCTATGAGTAGCATTAGAGCCAAGTGTTAATGATGGCTCTCCAAAACAAATACTAGTGCAAGCAAACATTACTATTATTGCTAATACATTCCTCGTTCTTTTTTCTGCCAGTTTGCTTAAATACTTTGTTATTTTCATACATTCTCCCATGATAAAAATCAAATATAGAAATAAGTATCTGTTTTGATTTTTGAATTAGTTTTTATATTTTTATTACAATTCCTAGCTGTTGAAGCAGCTTCTTGTTTACGCGTAGCACAAAACACAACAACAAACTATAGTAGACTTCTTTTTTAAAACCTGCAGTTTTAAATTATATACTTCAAGCTTTAAATTAAATTTCAAATCCAAGTAGACCTCTTTTTTTAAATCTGCAGTTTTAAATTATATACTTCAAGCTTTAAATTAAATTTCAAATCCAAGTAGACCTCTTTTTTTAAATCTGCAGTTTTAAATTATATACTTCAAGCTTTAAATTAAATTTCAAATCCAAAGCGTTTTCTTCTATTTCTGTATTCGTTAGATATTACTTTTTAAGTCTTAAATCTCTTCAAAGTGCTTGCGCTCGTTTGTTTTTATGGTTGTTGTATTTCCTTACTTACGAACAGTTTGGAAAAAAGTCTAATAAATACCTCTCTCTCGACAGACTTGCATCTGTCACCCCTTTTTTTTTTGAAAAAAGTGGGATTATTGCAAAGGACCAATGTCCCTTTGAGAATTACTAAATCCACCGCAATACCTCACAACCGCAAGGCTGGAGGATGAAGTTAGTCCTGTATCATTTTTCCCGCGAGAGGGAAATGATAGAATGGGTTTTTAGAGAAACCCAAACGATATATAGAGTATCAAGGAAAAAGTGATACAGGACAGATGTTGCTTAAATTTTAAAGCAACATCTGTATGCTTACAAATAAATGCTCCAGACCGTAAGAGGTCGCTGGAAAATTACTGTTGCTATACATTTGTTTTGGTACCCGATGTCATTCCTACGACAAGATACATTATAAACGAGGTTAGCATGGGTAAATGCAGAAATCTGTAAAACCATGGGTTTTTAGAGAAACTATAGTGAGGTGATAAAAGCTTTTAGATAGACCTTACAATAGACCTCTTGCAAAATTACATATAAATTTCACAATTACAAACACCAGCCATTAAATTTAAACCCAAAGCGCTTTCTTGTGTTTCTGTATCTATGCAAATATTATTTCAAATTTCTTGCAAAACGTTTACGCTCGTTTGTTTTTCATGGTTATTCTATTTTGCTCACGAACAGTTTAGAAAAAGTCCAATAAACACCCCGCAAGACCCAGCCTGCCACCCCTTTTTAGAAAAAGTGGAATTACTACAAAAGAAAGGCAAATGAGCGAAGGCTTTGCAAAGCAAAAATTCGAAAGACAAGCGCTGCTATTTTGCGGATGTTTTGCTTTTCTTAGCCCCATACTTACTTCTACTCCGTTTACGGCCATCAACCCCTGTCGTATCCAAAGTACCTCTTACTATGTGATAGCGAACACCCGGCAAATCCTTTACACGACCACCGCGGATAAGAACAAGGGAATGTTCCTGGAGATTGTGCCCTATACCCGGAATATATGAAGAAACTTCATACCCTGATGTAAGTCTTACTCTTGCTACTTTTCTCAAAGCAGAGTTAGGTTTTTTAGGAGTTGTTGTATAAACTCTTGTGCAGACACCTCTTCTCTGTGGACAATTTTTAAGAGCTGGAGATTTTGTTTTTTTAATCACATCTTTTCTTCCATTTGCAATCAACTGATTAATCGTTGGCATTGTTTTTTTGTTCCCTTGAATAAAATTTTATTTATCATTTCCCGATTTTATTTCAGCAAGTCCCGTTCCTGCAGGTATTAAACGCCCTATAGAAACATTTTCTTTCAATCCTATCAAACGATCAATCTGCCCTGAAACAGCGGCTTCAGTTAAAATCCTGGTTGTTTCTTGGAAAGAAGCGGCAGAAATAAATGAATCTGAAGACAGCGATGCTTTTGTTATACCCAAAAGAACAGGATGGGCTACAGGAACTTTCCCATGGTTTATCTTAATAGCTTTTCTATCCTTTTCATATTTATGCTTTGAAACAATTTCGCCATTTAGGTACTTGCTGTCTCCTGAATCAACTATCCTTACACTAGACAGCATTTGTCTTACTATAATTTCAATATGTTTATCGTTTATCACTACACCCTGAAGTCTGTAAACCTGTTGAATTTCGTTAACAAGATATTCCTGAACTTCTTTTGGTCCTTTAACTTTAAGAATATCGTGAGGATTTACTGCGCCGTCAGAAATAGCTTCGCCTTCCTTAACTTCGTCGCCTTCATAAACAACCAAATGTCGTCCCACAGGGACAAGATAATTTTTCTGCATTTTTGTTTCAGAATTTTTAACTTCAACCCTTGTGCTACCTCTTGTTGTGGTCCCATCTAAATGCACAACACCATCAATCTCTGAAACAATAGCAGCGTTTTTAGGTCTTCTTCCTTCAAACAATTCAGCAACTCTAGGCAACCCACCTGTGATATCTTTTGACTTAGAAACTTCCTGAGGAATTTTTGCCAAAATATCACCAACTCTAATTTTATCATCATCATTGGCGACAAGAGTTGTGCCTACGGGAAGAGGATATTCCGCCATAATTTCACCATCTTTTTCAATAGCAATTTTAGGATTCTTTTTGTCAGCATGACGTTCAACAATAATTCTTTCAATTTGTCCGGTTATTCTTGACTTCTCCCTCTGTAAAGTTAAACCATCTTTTATATCAATAAAATGTACTGTCCCTCCAAATTCCGAGATAATCGGTTTTGAATGAGGGTCCCATTCTGCAATTAACA
>BNVZ01000112.1 GCA_025998475.1 Endomicrobiia bacterium
TGATAATAATCAAACCCATAACATACAAACTGGTATTCTTCCTCGCAATAGTCATTTTGACTGCATTAATTCATCTCCCTTTAATGCTATTATGTCTTACATTGCTTTGCGTAATCTAGCAAACGTTGGATTGGAATGTTTGCCTGCCAGCACTATTCCTGAATATCTTTTGCGAGCATTCTCTCCTTTTTACGAACCATATTCACCTCCTCGTTATTCATCAACTTTACGTTATGCACAAAACTGGCTATCATTAAATACTTCAAGTTTATCATCAAACTCAACAAATTCAACAAATTTAGTTCTATCGAGTTCGTCAAATGGATTGTTAAACTCTAACACAATTCAATGGAACGAAGGAATACAAATAGGCTTAATAGGTTTTCAACCAGTATATGTCTCTGCTAACGGGACATTATTAAATACTCCATGCTTCATGCCAAGTATAATACCTGCTCCTTTAGATCGCGTCTGTAATATAAGTTTAGGAAGTTTATTTTTTCCGAGCTTGTCAGCAAGACCAGCGATTGCTACTGGAAACCCGGAAAATCAGCACTCAATAATATCCATCGGTAGTACAGGTCGTAAAATTGGATCGCCTGCTTATGTCACTAACAATAACAAACCTGCCAAGGGAAAAAAATCCACTACCTTGAATTATATAGATCCCAATAAACTCAAGTACGTTGATATTGTGTATATAGAATTAAAACTGAGTAATTTTAAAATTGTAAAAACACCCAATGCTAGAGTGGGACAAACACGTGCAGATATTACGGGAATTATTGAACTTGACGGCAGAGAACTTGAGGTAGTTCAAAACGGGCGCCTACAAAATTCACAAGGGAAGCCAAGAAAAATATCTATAAACGAAGACTGCACATATCGTTTAGGAATAATAAGACGTGCGAATGGGGTACTTAACTTGTGGTTAGAAGATAAAAACGGTCGGTTTGAGATACTTGGACATTTCGGACCTGACGGAAGATGGTCACAAGGATGTTTGTGTTTTCCACATAGGGATCATTTAAGCTGTCTGCTGGATTTCGTCTCCAACAATTACAAAGAAAAAAAGCACGTTTCTCTTACAATTTCTTCTTCGCTACAGGTGAAAAGGAAAAGAAAAGAGTTTGATAATACAAATATAGTACTCTATGAAATAGAGATGAGCGAGCGCAGACTTTTTAAAAATGCCGTAAGAAATGCATGTAAAGCTCTTGAGAATTTTGCTAAACATTCCGAAGACAAAAAATATAAAACCGCCTCCAAAGCGGCTACAGAAAAGGTAAGAGAAATTTCCAAGACATTTTTGGGCAGTTGGGCAAGTGATGATAGTAAACTGAAAACGAGGATAGATGAATTTTTAAAAGATCCCTACAACTGCGAAAAGGCTAAGGCATTGGAAATAATGGTTTCTTCATTGGATACTAGTTCAAGTGATCAAAGTTCAAGTACAACAACGCTATCAACCCCAAGTAATGTCGGTGGGTCAACCGGAAATACAAATACTTCGCATAATGCTTCGGTTGGTTCTCCAGAATCCACACAAGGCAGCAGATATTCGTTAGATCAGAAAGACACTGATAACAAAAAAGTTGGTAGTAAAAACCAAGCTCAAGAAGATAAAGTAAAGTTGACTATAAAAGAAACTGTTTCTTCATTTGATGATATTATAGATCATCTCGAATGGGATCCAGAAGAAAATAGATATGTATATAACCCAGATAAACATAAAGACAGTGAAGATGACGATAAATCATCGTTCACCTCAGATGGGCCTTTAGCAGAAACTACTTCAAACCAAGATGCTTATGTAGACGAGATATTCTGTCCTAATGTAATGATTGAGCCAAGTCCTGCAAATGGCGATGACAAAACTACAGGGAATACAGATAAACAACATGATGTAGATACATCAAATATCACAATCAAATCTTTAACAATAAGTGAAACACTTGATAACAACAAACCAGACGAAATAAGTATAAATGTTGACGCTGAAAATGATACTCACAGACAATTATCTATTGATCAAGATTCCGATATTAAGGCATCGATCCCTTTAAGCGACTCCACAGCACTGTCTAGTCCTACTGACGGTAATTTAACTAAAAAAGATAAATTAGATATAAATGATGAACCATATCCAGTATGGGGTGATAGTAAAAACGATGATGTTAATGTTATTCCAAGTCCAGATATTGATCTTCCAAACATAGATAATCACCCTTCGGCATCAGTTAACTCAACTGACCCTAATACGACAGATGATGATAGATTTGACGCAAATACTGAGCCAGCTCCTCATGCATCGGGTGATATTAAAGTTGATGACGTCGAAGTTGATTCTAACGAAGATAAAAAAACAATGGAGAATCAATTTGATTCACAAATCCCGTCAAACGCAATACAAAATTATGAATTAAATGAATCTAACCAAATACGTAATGAAGTTAAAACTGATGCTGCCAAAATTGATCATACAAACACAGAAAATGACTGTGCAGCATCATCTTGCCCAACCGGCTATGATAATAGCAGATGATGCTAGTTTAGTCCAAAATATGAGATAAACCATAAGTATACGATGTTCATATTAGTAGTGGTATAGTGTTAAAGAAACTTAAATATTACAAGCTCCAAACAATTGACATTACAAAAAATTTACTGTTAGAAAAAGTGATGAACAGAATGTTATCAGTGTAAATGGATGAATTATGTTATTATGTTATGACATTTTTTTAGATTATAATTTCAAATCAGAAGTGATAATAAATCTATTTATAGGTATTTATTTATAAATACGTAAACATTTACAAATTATTCAACAATTTGACAATGCTAGTTTTTGATCAGGTACTGCCAAAAACAATTAAATGACGATGTAGTTAGCAAGCACCATTTTAAAAGAAATTTAAGCAATCATTTTGTTGGCTCTACACTCGTCTAACCTGTGTGGATGATTTGATGCTCAAGATCATTCTGTGACTTATTTGTAACTCTGTATATTTTTATGACTATACTTAAAAATAATAATAAATAAAAGAGTAAGTTTTTTACCTACAATTATCTGGTGTTCATTTTTTATTGTTTAACTAAAAAAAAATAAACGCGATACTTACGCAATCTGAGAAAATCTTAATATTGGTCAAAACAGTAATTATAATATGACTAAGCGGATGTTATATTAACTTACAACAGCACGTTGTATCTTATGTTAAATAATTAAAAATTTTAATTGTCTTAAAGACAGCTCTATATTAAAAAGCGCAAGTAAGTCTAGATAATATTAGAGAAGCATTGGGATATTTTAGCGGTAATAACATTTGGTATTGATTTCTATGTAAAGTGCACGAGAATATTTTAGGCCAAAGACATTAAGATACTTATAACTATTGCAAGGATTAATTTCAAAAAAATTAGTTTCCATTTTCTTTAAGGGGATGATTGTATGATGTTATAAACTCGGAGTTATTTTGGAAAACACAAAAATCAGAGGATGATCTTGTAGTGAAGCTTAGTAATTTAATAACGCATTAAAAACTGATTAGAACATATTAATAGCTACAAACATATTATTTAGATATTCAAATCTATAAAATTAATCTAAAGATTTTTTTAGAACGATTATATAGGCTATATATATTTAAATTTACTCTGCGCCTCTAAATTTTTCGGGATAGACAATTATCTGATAATACTTACCTTTTAATAGTCGCAATGCTAAATCTTTTAAATCTTTTTTGGATATCGCTTGGCAAACTAAGGGAAATTTTTCAAATTCACCAAGCGGGACATTATGCCAAACTGCAGAACAAGCATAGCTGGAGGCTATAGCATAATTATCTGTATCATTTATATCGTTCTCATACAGCCCACGTACAGCTGTTTTAGCCTTTGAAAAAATATCTGTGTCAATTTTTCCATTGGCAATGTCTTGCATATGTTTAAAAACATTAGCTATATGTTCATTAGGTTTTATAGAATCGTCCAAATCACTTCGTATATTTGCGCAAAGCTCATCA
>BNVZ01000113.1 GCA_025998475.1 Endomicrobiia bacterium
GAAAAAGCAGACAGCATAGTGCATATAAGATACACTATCATTTTGTGTAACGCCTAAAAGCATAAGAAAAGCTATATTTGGTAATATTTAGCGTTGTAATAGTAATTCAAATAACAAAAGAAATTTGCTAACGCTGCAAACATAGACTTTGAGCAAGAACAATTACAGCTCTTCAATTTCCTCCGCTGATACCGCGCATCTTGCTGTGCGGAGGTTTGTTCATCAAAATAAAATTGCAAAAACGTGTTAAAAAATATAAAAAACCAAAAAATACCACGGACAAACATCAAAATTTTAGTTTCCACAACCAAAAATTTAAAGCAAAACCAACAGCATAAGCGCTTGCAACGCAGTTTTACAAAACTATGCCCAAATTGTTTTTTCTTCTTTTTCTAACACAACCTTTTTTGTAGGATATATCGATTTAACTATTTCTTCTGGTTCAAACCACAACTCAATCTCTCTCTTGGCCTCTGAAGGATCAGAAGAGCAATGGATAACGTTTTCGTATATGCCATGTGTCGTTATTCTTCCGTATGCGCCTCTAATTGAAACAGGGTCTGCTTCTTCAGGATTTGTTGCGCCTGCAATTTTTCTCATTTTTAAAATTGCATCCTCGCCCTGATATACGAGCGCTAACACTCTGTTCCAAGGTTCTCCATATATTTTGCCCTGAATATAATCTACAAGTTCGCTAAAGAACGGCTTATCTCTAAGCTGGTAATAATGCTCTTCTGCCAACTTCTCGCTTACTTCAAGCACTTTTGCGCCTATAATAACCATTCTTACTTCTGAAAGCTTAGTTAAAATATTTCCTGTTAAAGACTTTTTAATTCCATCCGGTTTAATCAAAATCAAAAGTTGTTCAATTGCCATCATTCTCTCCATTGCTAAAATTAATTCTTTTTTTACGAAGTCTATAATATCTTGCCCCTATACCAAGTATTCCTGAAAGAGCGTATAAACTAAACACTATAAAAATAATATTCTGCGGAAATGCAATAACAAGAAGTATCATAGTAACTAATAAAACTAAAATCCTGAACGTTTTAGGCTTTGAAAGTTTCATTTTTTTAAATGAGAAATACTGAATATTTGAAACTTCAAGCAAAGACAAAACTACCATCACAGCAGGCATAAATTTAAAAACTGTAGGCATGTTGTTCATCAAAAGAGGTATTGTCTTAACAGTTAAAGATTGTCCCAAATATACATCAAACAACTCGTAGCTTAACACAAAAGATACCAAAAGCCCTGCTGAAGCAGGCACCGGCAACCCCATAAAACAACTATGCGTTGCTCCACCTTTTGTCGCGACATTAAACTTTGCAAGTCTCAAAGCGCTACATAAAACAAATAAAATGGCAATCGTTATGCCAACCTTGCCAATGCTATTTAAAACAAGTTGATACATCATAACTGACGGGGCAATTCCAAAAGATACCAAATCGCTTAATGAATCTAGCTGAACTCCAAATTCACTTGTCGTTTTTGTAATTCTTGCTACTCTTCCGTCCAGCGCGTCAAAAGCTATAGCAAGAATAATAAGCCACGCCGCTTTCGAAAGGTCTTCGTCTATTGATGCTAGTATCGACAGACAACCGCAAGACATGTTTCCACATGTAAAAAGACTGGGTATTATATAAATGCCTTTTTTTAACTTTCCGTCCATACAAGTTCCTTACTTACTTTAGAGTTGCAAAAATTGTCACTCCGGATACTACTTTATCGCCTTGTTTTACTTTAATGTCAACATTCTTAGGCATGTGTAAGTCTACCTGAGAACTAAACTTTATTACCCCTATTTTATCTCCAGTATTTAAAACATCTCCTTGCTTTACCCATAAAACGCATCTTCTCGCAAGAATTCCGGCAATCTGCTTCACAAGGTATTTGCCGTTTTCGTTTTCTATCGTTATAACGTTTTGTTCGTTTACTATATGCGCCTGAGGTTCCATGGCTTTTAAAAATTTGCCAGGTTTATGCTCAACACTAATCACTCTGCCAAAAATAGGAGAACGCTGCAAGTGCACATCTAAAACGGACAAAAAGACTCTAATAACTTTTTCTGTTTTTTTTTCGCTTACTTCCAAAACAGTACCGTTGCACGGAGAAAGAATCAATCCGTCACCCTTTGTTATTTCTACTTTAGGATCTCTAAAAAAATATAAACAAAATAACGAGATCAAGATAAATAAAGTCCCCAATATACTTGATACTCTTCCAAAACCTGCAATAATTAGCCCTAACCCCAGAGCAAGCGGAATTGCAATAAACGGATATCCTTCCTTCACTATTTGCATATCAACATTCCTTTTACGGGGAGAGTACACAGATTCTACTAAAAATTGTTTCTTAAAAACAAGTAAGCATGAAGGTAAAAATGGAACAAACGCATGAAAAAGGTTTCTTTAGACAACTGATTTTAACCTCAAAGTAAATTTTATAGACCGCAATTTGGTATTGCCCTGCGACAATCAAAAATCAAAGGAGCTTTCGTGCATTTGTCGTGTGCGTGGGATAGTTTTATTGCTTTATGTTATAATGTTGCCGGATATGAAAAATATAGTTATACCGAAAAGATACAAGTCGATAATCGATAAAATTATTACAACGGCAAAAGAAAATAATTTTGACACGTATGTCGTTGGTGGTTTTGTAAGAGACCTGTTTATTGACAGAGAACCAAAAGATTTAGATATTATGGTCTGCACTAAAAAAGATAGTACTGACAGACGCTTAGCTGGAATAAATTTTTCTAAAATTCTTGCAAACAAATATAACCTTCGTGAACCTGTGATTTTTGAGAGATTTGGCACATCAAAACTGTTTATAGACAATGAAGAAGTAGAATTTGTAATGCCCAGAAAAGAATATTACGATTCAAGTTCCAGAAATCCTTACACTCAAGATAGCTCCTCACTAAAACAAGACGCTTTAAGACGTGATTTTACTATAAATGCCTTGTTTTTGAGACTGAGCGATATGAAAGTTCTTGATATTACCAGACAAGGAATCAATGACATCCAAAACAAAATTGTAAGGGTAACAGATACGCCATGTGCTGAAATAATATTTAAACAGGATCCTTTGAGAATATTGCGTGCTGTGCGACAAAGTTTACAATTAAATTTTAGTATCGAATGCAAAACTTATAATGCTATGCAGGTTTCCGCTTCGCGTATAAAAATTGTGTCTCCTGAACGAGTAAGAGATGAGCTAGATAAAATATTAGTTGAAGAAAACCCGTCAAGAGCATTTATGGTGATGGATAATATTGATTTGTTGATTGAAATTCTACCTGAAGTTTCAAGGTTAAAAAATTTGGAACAGCCTTTAAAATACCATATTGACGATGTATTTACGCATAGTTTAAAAGTTTTAGATAGAGTTAGGAACGATATTATTTTAAGGATGGCTGCTTTACTTCATGATACGGGCAAATATGCGACATATAAAAAAGATGACAATAAAATTTCTTTTTACGGACACGATACCAAAAGTGCCCAAGAAACGGAATCTATTTTAAAAAGATTAAAATATTCAAAAGAACTTATACAGAAAACTGTATCTGTTGTAAAAAACCATATGTATCCTCGAATGTATACAGATAACTGGACAGATACCGCAATCCGCAGGTTTGTTAAGAGGTGTGGTAACGAACTTGATGCAATAATGGAACTTTCAAAAGCAGATTACGGACAAGATGGCAGCGATAAAAAACTTATTGAATTAAACAATCGAATTGAAGATTTAAAATCTAAAAATATGCTCTACATTAAGCCCAAATTACTTTCCGGCAAGGAGCTGATGATGGCACTTAACAAACCTGCAGGGAAATGGATACAAGAAGCAAAGAATAAAATAGAAGAAATGCAGATTAAAAACCCCGCCCTTACAAAAGAAGAGATTCTTGAAACTATAAAAATAAAGTGAATAGGCGCTGATATGTCTGAAGAAA
>BNVZ01000114.1 GCA_025998475.1 Endomicrobiia bacterium
TATTATCGCTGTGCATATTACTTGCTTGCCTTTAATTTAACTACTACCAACGGTTATTGTATGTCTATTATTCTTTTCGCTAAACCACTTCGCTGTTTTTTTTAGGTCTTTGTATCAATCTCTAGCAATAATCACTGCTACTTCTACTTCTAGCACTTTGTTTATCAATACCTATTCCCATCTAGTATATTCCCCACTACTCATTAATGCTTCTTGTGCATACCCTATGTCTATATCCACAACTTTTGCTGACATTGTAGCTGTCTCAAGTGACAATATATCCAAATACCCTATCGTCCTACACACAACTTTTGCTGACATTGTAACTGGCTCCTACGATAATTATGTCCTAATACCCTATGTCTATATCCACAACTTTTGCTGATATTGTAGCTATCTCTTGTGACAATATGTTTAGGTATTGCCCTAAAGTACTCAAAACATCATCTTTACAATATTCTCTGTACTCAATTTTCTCTTTGCTCACCTACTTTACCCTATCTTTTCTTACCTCCTTGCTATCCTTTGTTTTATCAAATGCTTTCTTTACTCCCATTAATACTAAACCCATTCCACCCGTCCCGCTTGCTTTCTTTTTCTGTTTCATAGTACTTCTATTGTACTTTTATATATTAGTTATGCAAGAGGTCTATTGTTTTATTCTCATCATTTATTCTGGTATTTCCCTTTCGGTAAAAATGACGAATGACTAACTTAATCTCAAAACCTTACAGTCGTGGAAAATTACTTTGAATTCCACTTTATAGTATTGATATGACATATTGCTATTGCAAGAGCATCTGCGATATCGTCAGGTTTTGGAATTTTTTCAAGTTTAAGAAAAGTTTTGACCATATGCTGCATTTGATATTTATCTGCCGAGCCATAGCCTGTAAGAGCCATTTTAACAGTTCTTGGATTATACTCAAATAACGGAAGTTTATTCATAGATATGGTTAAAAGTATTGCACCCCTTGCTTGTCCTATAGATGCAATGCTTTTGGCTGCTTTTAAGAAAAATAACTCTTCTATTGCGATGGCTTCAGGCTTATATTTATTGATAATAGATTGAAGCTCTACGTTGATAGTTTGCAATCTTTCTATAAGAGTATACGGCGGCATTGTCTTAATGCACCCACACTGTATACAACTAATTTTATCTCTGGAAATCGCTTCAATAACGCCCCAACCGGTAAGTGAAATGCCCGGATCAATTCCAAGTATTCTCATTTATTTTAAACAATAAACCTCTTTCCAAAATTACAGCGCAAAATCTTGTCTTTTTATTCCATCTGTGGTACAAAAGCCCACATCGCAAGTATTGCGATACTTGTGATGTCTGCAAGTCGTGACAACTTAGAGACCTCAATATTAACAACAACGACAATGGATTGCTCCGTCATTTAAATTTACTCTCGAATGTCCTTTTAATCTAAGTATTCACGCAACGACCTACTTCTGCTGGGATGTTTCAGTTTTCTTATAGCTTTTGCTTCAATTTGTCTAACTCTTTCTCTTGTTATGCCAAATTTTTTACCAACTTCTTCAAGCGTGCTTGGGTATCCAATACCTATTCCGTATCTTAAACTTATAATCTCAGCTTCACGAGAAGTTAAAGTGTTTAATACTTTCTCAAACTCAAGCTGGAGTCTGTACTGCTGCGCTTTAGCTATGGGATTTGGGCTGTTCTGATCTTCTATAAAATCTACAAGCCTTGAATCTTCTTCTTCACCTATAGGAGTCGCAAGAGAAACAGGCTCCTGCATCATTCTTAATATTCTTCTTATTCTGTCAGTTGAAAATCCTAGTGGCTCTGCATATTCTTTTACTGTAGGTTCTCTGCCTGCATTCTGTTGATATTTCTTTTTAACTTTTGAAAGTTTCGATATAAGTTCTCTCATATGAACAGGAATTCTTATCGTTCTTGCCTGATCTGCAATAGCTCGACTAATAGATTGTCTTATCCACCACGTAGCGTAAGTCGAAAATTTGAAACCTCTTTTCCACTCGAATTTTTCTACTGCTTTCGAAAGACCGAGGTTTCCTTCTTGTATTAAATCCGCCAATTCTAAATTACTTACACCAACATGTTTTTTGGCAATTGAGACAACAAGTCTGAAATTCGCTTCGATAAGCTTCATTTTATCTCTATGCACAACTTCTTCAAGATCTCTGATTTTTCTGTCAGTTTTAATCATATCTTCTGTACTTATAACAAAACTTTCTTGCAAGTTAGTCTGTCTTGTCAAAAGAAATTTTATTCTTTCAATATCTTTAGCAGCATCTTTTACAGAAGCCCTTGTATATTTTTTAAAATCAGCTGCACTAATTTTTCCCGCTTCATAGCTACTAAATAACGTTTGTACTTTAGACGGAGGGTTTTTATATTTACGTTCAAATCTTCTCAAATCATCTTTTATTTCATTTAATTTTTGCGCCATTGTTTTAATTTTATTAATAAGCCTTTTGATTTTATCTTGATTAAGATCAAGACCTACAATTAAATTTACAATTTCGCAGCGAAGTTCTTTAACTTTTACTTCACAACACTCTTTGTCTTTTTGCGACAACGACTTAACTTTTAATTTCTCTTCATAAGAGTTTATGCTTTTTTCAATATAGTTTATTTTCTTTACGGCTGTTCTTATTTTTACGCCCATACCTCTTAATTGGGCTTGTGATTTTCTTCCTCTAGGCATTAATTCTTTAGTTGTCATTTCTTCTTGGCTTATAAGTGTTTCCCAGTTTCTTATTTCTTTTATAATAAGAGGGGATTCTAGAACTATAAATTTTAATTTTTTTTCGCTTTCTCTTATGCTTTTTGCAAGCTCTATTTCAACTGATCTCTCAAGTAAAGGAACCTTCGCCATCTCGCTCAAATACGTTCTTATGGGATTTATGTCTTCTTCTTCGCTCGAAGTTTTTACTGACTGTTCTACAGCTTTTCCGTTATTTTTTTTAGTCCTACCTGAAAGAAATCCTTTACTATCTACAACTCTAATACCTAAATCTTCTAAAGTTACAAAAAAGCTGTCAATTTTTTCAGCAGTTATGAGCTTCTGCGGCAGACCGTTATTAATATCTTCGTAGGTGAGATATCCCTGCTCTTTGCCAATGCCAACTAAACCGTGAAAAAAATCTTTTTTTGTCATTTCATTTCACCGAGCCTTTTACAAGAGCTGTCAATTTTTTATACTCATCAAACATCTCTGTATTTTTTTCTTTTCTACCTTCGCTCATTAGAAGAATTTCTTTTTCAAGTTGTTGTCTTCTTTTTTTGAGTATATCAAATTCGATATCCCTTAAAATAATCTTAAAAGCTTCTTCGATGTCATTATACTCTATTGCATTTAACGTAAGTTCAGAAAACCAATTTCCATCCTCTTGAGACAGCACGTTTAATATTTCAGCATCGCTCAAACCTGATTCTAATAAATCAAAAACTTTTTCACATCTGGCATCTTTAAAATAATTACTGCTAACTTTTTTTATATAACCTCTATTGTTTAGGATGAGGCTTAGTAGATTTTCATCAAGAGACATTGAAACTTTTTTATTTTTTATAGTGTAAGGGGTTAAACTTCCTAGATTATTACTTTGATAACCTTGAAGTTTTAATTTCCGCCTCTTTTTAAACTCTTTCCAAACAGATTCTTCGTCTACATTTACATACTGAGAGATATTTTTTATCCATTCTCTTTGAATTATGATGTTAGAACTTCTGGATACAAAATCTAAAAGATTAGATATCGCCCTTGCCTTTGCTTCGGGAGAGTTCTTTTTACCTTCCAAAGATAACAAGCTGTGTACTCTTGCAATCATAAAATCTATCGCATTTCGAGAACTGTTTTCAAGAAGTTTTAAGAATTTTTCTTTACCATACCGCCTTAGATATTCGTCAGCATCAACATTTTCAGGCAAGGCAGACACTTTGCT
>BNVZ01000115.1 GCA_025998475.1 Endomicrobiia bacterium
CTATAAGACCACTGTAAATGTTTCTAAAAACTTTGTCAATGTTGTGACAAACAGCACGAATTTTATTACTTACCAAAGCAAGTATCCATGTTAAATGGATTTGCGCTACTTGCGAAAATGACGACAGCGCTAAGCGCAACGATAACCCTTAAAACGGATTCAAGACTTAAATTAAATCTTAAAATATAAAACACCTTCTTAAGTAACCCATCGGAGACTACGCCTGCGCCCATCCCTTTTTTTAAAAAAGGGGAATTGTTACAGTTTAGGAGCATTAACAGCATTTCTTATGAGTCCTTTTGTAAAGAAATCTACAAGCACCTCTCCTATTTCTTCTGCAATTCTTACTTGAGCTTCTTGCGTGGAAGCTGCAAGGTGAGGAGTTACAATCACATTATCAGTTTCTATAAGGGTCCAATCTTCAGGAGGCTCTTTTGCAAATACATCAACAGCCGCACCACTTACTTTTCCGGACTTTATGGCATCTGATAAATCTTTTTCATTAATTATTGGTCCTCTTGCACAATTTATAATTTTAACACCATCTTTCATTTTTTTTATAGCATCTACATTTATCATACCCCTAGTAGTATCATTTAAAGGAGAATGAATAGAAATATAATCCGCTTGACTAAAAACATCGTCAAGAGATTTCAACTCTATCCCATTATTTTTTGCAGATTCAGGCTTTGCAAAAGGATCGTAAGCTATAACCTTCATTTCGAAAGAGTTCATCCTTTTTGCAACTTCAGTTCCTATCCTGCCAAGACCTATCAAGCCTAAAGTTTTGCCAAAAAGTTCCGTGCCCACAAAATTTTTACGATCCCATTTTTTATTTTTTAATGATTTGTATGCCTCAGGAATTTGTCTAGCAAGGGAGAGCATAAGCCCTATTGTATGTTCGGCAGCAGAGATTGTATTGCCGCCAGGGACATTGGCAACTATTATGTTTTTCTTCGTTGCAGCATCTTTATCTACATTATCTACACCCGTTCCGGCTCTACCTATAAATTTAAGATTTTGGGCTGCCTCTATTATATCTGCCGTAACTTTTACTTCAGAACGTATTAAAAGACCATCATAGCATTTTATAAGTTCTTTGAATTCTTCTTGAGAAGGCTTGTTATGTATTTCAACTTTGAATTCTTTGTTTGAAAGCAATGTACCTAAACCTTCGGTATTGTCGTAAGTCATTAGAATCCTGTACATGTTCCACTCCTTTTGTTTTTGCTATCATCGTCATTTAGAAAAAACAACTAAAATCCCAAATTTAAATATTCTTAAGATCTGCGCGGCTAAGTTTTAAGCTTTCAATAATTCCTCTTCGGCAGCAGCTACCGCTTTACCTTTTTCAATTTTTACGCCAAGTTCACTTAATACCATTTCAAGACATGCAAGTCCTACAAGCAAATCAGCTTTACCAATATAACCCATATGCGCAAATCTTATAATTTTACCTTTTAAATCCCCTTGACCACCGGCAATAGATACCCCATACTTTTCTCTCAAAATTTTAACTATCTTGCCACCGATTTCAACAGGAACTGATGCACTTGTAACAACTTCGCAAGGCGCCTCGCCAAAAAGTTCTAAACCTAAAGCCTTTATCCCGGATCTTGCAGCTTTTGCGAGAAGTTTATTGTCGTTCCACATATTCTCCAAGCCTCTTTCCTTAATAAGTTTTAGTGATTCTTGAAGAGCAACAATAAGAGTTACCGGAGGCGTGAAAGGAGTCTCATTTGTGGCATAAGATTTCTTATATTTTCTTATATCGAAATAAAATTTTGGTAACCTTGAAGATTCCGTAAGTTTCCAAGCCTTATCGCTTAACGTTATAAAAGCAAGTCCCGGAGCAAGCATAAAACCTTTTTGAGATCCTGAAACTACAACATCGACTTTCCATTCGTCAGTTTTAAATTCCTGACCTACAAGACCCGAAATTGCATCAACAATCAAAACCGCATTTGTCTTTGCGACTATCTCTCCTATAGTTTTTATATCGTTTGCTACGCCTGTTGATGTCTCCGTAAATGTAGTATAAACAGCTTTAACATTTGGATTTGCTCTAAGAGCTTTTTCTATCTCGAGAGGTTTTACAACTTTACCCCACTCAACCGAAGCAGAAATAACTTTTATGCCATATCCTTCTGCAATCTTGGCCCATCTATCGCCAAAGTTACCGCAACTTGCAACTACAATTTCATCTCCTGGACTTAAAAGGCTTACTACAGCCATCTCCATGGCCCCTGTACCAGAAGCAGCAAGCATATAAACTTCATTTTTTGTTTGAAAAACGCACCTTAACCCTTCTGCAACATCTTTGTAAACAGATGCGAACTCGCTTGTCCTGTGATGGAGTATAGGCAAAGCCTCTTTAAGAGCAACTTCCGGTGGAATTGGTGTTGGACCCGGAGTTAAAAGGTAATGCTTTATCATTTTTTACTTCCTCCATTGTTTTTATTTTTTTTATGCTTCTTCATTATTATTTTTAAGAAGTTTCTATCGCCAAAGAAATTACATCGTCCATGTGAGCAACTGGAATCATTTTAATCTTATTTCTCACGTCTTCAGGTATATCAACCAAATCTTTTTTATTGCTTTCAGGAAACAACACTGTATCCATTCCATCTCTGCGAGCTGCAAGAACTTTTTCTTTAAGCCCGCCTATGCCTAGAACTCTGCCTCTTAATGTAACCTCCCCAGTCATTGCAACTTTTTTCTTCACAGGTTTATCCATACAAACTGAAGCAAGAGCTGTTGCTAAAGCAATTCCAGCACTGGGACCGTCTTTTGGCACTGCACCCTCGGGAATGTGCACATGAAAATCAGTTTTTGAAAATATACCTCCACCATCTATACCGAGTCTTTTCGAAGACGATTTAACATACGTCAAAGCTGCCTGAACAGATTCCTTCATAACATCGCCAAGTTTTCCGGTAAGTACCAAAGCACCTTTGCCTTTCATCTTATTTACTTCTATTGTAAGAGTCTCGCCACCAGCTTCTGTCCATGCAAGCCCGGTTACTACGCCTACATCGTTTTCAGAGATTCTTTCTCTTTCATAATGAGCCACTCCTAAATATTTATTTATATTTTCAGGAGTAACAGTTATAGATTTTAATTTTTTATTAAACTCAAGTTCTTTAACGATTTTCCTACAAATATTTGCAACTTCTCTGGCTAAATTACGAACTCCCGCTTCATGCGTATAGTTTTTAATTACAACATCGAGTGCGCCTTCTGCGAAAACAAGCTCTTGGGAACTTAATCCATGACCCTTCAACTGTTTCGAAACTATAAAATCCTGCGCTATATAGCACTTTTCGGCGTCGGTATATCCTGAAAATCTTATAAGTTCTAGCCTGTCAAGTAAAGGATTGGGAATATTGTCTAACGTATTTGCGGTAGTTATAAACATAACACGCGACAAATCAAAATCAACATCGAGATAGTGATCGCCAAAAGCATAGTTTTGTTCAGGATCTAAAACCTCAAGAAGAGCGGAAGATGGATCGCCCCTCCAATCCGAACCTATCTTGTCTATTTCGTCTAAAATAAACACAGGATTATTTGATCCCGCTTTTTTCATAGACTGTATAATTTTTCCCGGCAGCGACCCTATGTATGTACGTCTGTGGCCTCTTATTTCGGCTTCGTCTCTTACACCACCCATAGAAATCCTTACAAAATTTCTACCAAGACTTCTTGCAATAGATTTAGCAATGGAAGTTTTACCAACCCCTGGAGGTCCTATAAAACAAAGAACGGGTCCTTTTATTTTTTGCACTCTTGATAAAACAGCAAGATATTCTAAGACCCTGTCTTTAACTTTCTCCAATCCGTAATGATCTTGGTCCAAAATTTCTTTTGCCCTGTTTAAATCCAAATTATCGGCAGTAAATTTTTCCCAAGGTAAATCCAAAATCCATTCAA